>DATJYV010000066.1:0-17262 GCA_035499415.1 Bacteroidota bacterium | reverse complement strand
CTATTCGCCGAGAGGCCCAATATTGCCAGGAAACACCCTATCCAAAATAACTTACCGCTCATTCCCACGAGCCAACCGCTAATTTGCCGCCGCTCTCAGCGTGAACCGCGGAATAGCCACGCGAAATTCATCCCCGTTCTTACGCGTCATCAGGTACGTCCCTTCCATATATCCCTCCATGGATTCGAGGATGCAGAAGCTGTTGTACTCGTGAAATTTCCCGGGCGCGATGGTTGGCTGCTTGCCGATCACTCCTTCCCCTTCCACTTCTTCCGACTTGCCGCTGCCGTGTCGAATATACCAATGGCGGCGGAGCAGACGAACCGACTGGTCGCTCAGGTTATCGATGCGGATGAAATAGGCAAACACGAACTTTTTCGAGATCGCATCGGACTGACCGTCAAGGTAGACCGGCCGGACGGTGACGCGGATATTTTCGGTTGTTGCGGTAAAGGAGTTCATGCGGAGGAAGCAGGATGGAGGTTTGGTAAATGAGTACAGAGATGATTTGGTAACCGGTGAGGGTCCCATGTCAAGACGATTCGCCTTTTCCCACAGTTCCGCAATCGCAAATAAAAAGGTCTCATTTCACGCCTTCACTTCCCGGTCATTCCAGTCACCCAATGAAGAAATGAACCAATCACGAAATTCCTCGTCCTTCTTCGAATGCATCTCCCCCTCAACGTACTCATGAAGGGTCGAGGATGCAAGCCGCCATGAGGGACGGCATTCCCCTTTCCGCACGGGGCATGTTTCGAGTTTGCGACGTGGAAAATGTCGGCCAGGAATGCGGGTTCTTCGACTTTTGAGTATCTTCACTGTGTCCTTCGTTCTTTATCCTCTGACCTCAACACGCTGATACTCCATGTCTGATTTTGAAGTCACCATCGTCGGCGCCGGCGTTGTAGGTCTTGCGATCGCCGCGAGGCTGGCTGAACACCATCCGCGGCTGCTCGTGCTTGAGAAAAACGAGAAGTATGGAATGGAAACATCGAGCAGAAACAGCGAGGTCATCCATGCCGGCATTTATCATTCGCCGGAATCGCTGCGGGCGCGGTTGTGCGTTGAGGGTCGGGAAATGCTGTACGATGTCTGCGCAAGGCATGGGATTGCACACAAACGTCTCACGAAAATTATCGTCGCAACCGAGGAGGCCGAAGTCGCGAAGCTGGAGACGATCTACGCCAACGGGTTGAAGAACGGCGTCGAATTGCAGATGCTCGATAAGAAGCAGACGCTGGAGTTGGAGCCGCATGTTCGTGCGGTCGCGTCGATCTTTTCCCCTTCGAGCGGCATCATCAGCGCGCACGAGTTGATGGACCATTTCTATTCAGAGGCATGCGCAAAAGGGGCTACCGTCCAGCATCGATGCGCGCTCTCAGGAATCGAAAAAGCGGCTGACGGATATCGATTGACGGTCGAGGAAGCAGGTACGAAGTCGACGATCACGAGTGAAATCGTCATCAATGCGGCCGGCCTCGGTTCGGACCGGGTCGCGGCATTGGCGGGAATGGACGTCGACAAGGAGGGATATCGTCTTGTCCTTGCAAAGGGGTCGTACTTCTCCGTCCCTGCCTCGAAGGCGCAACTCTTGCATCGGCTGGTCTACCCCCTTCCGACCAGGACAAGTCTCGGTATTCACGCGCTTCTGGATTTGTCCGGACGACTTAAATTCGGTCCCGACGTGGAGTATCTTGCGAATAGGGTGTTTGATTACAGCGTTGCGGAATCGAAGCGCACATCCTTCGGGCAGGCGATTCGAAGGTATTTTCCAGGCATTTCGGACGAAGAGCTGATGCCGGAGATGAGCGGGGTGCGGCCCAAGCTTCAGCGTGAGGGGGAGCCGGTGAAAGATTTTTTGATCAAACACGAAAGTGAGAAAGGCCTTGAAGGATTCGTGAACTTGATCGGTATCGAATCTCCCGGGCTCACCGCATCGCCGGCAATCGCGAAATATGTGGAGGGATTGCTGTTCTGAATTGGGAGGAAATCACGCAAACCGACGTTTGGGTTCGACGACAAAACGACCCAATCTCCCCGACCTTCGGGTCGGGGCTCACGGCGCCCCAAGGGCTCAGCCAATGACGCGTTTCTTCTTTCTTCTCATCATCCTCACAAGTCTCTCCACTCTCGCGTTCGGTCAAGCTGAGACTCGGTTTGAAGTTACTGCCGGCTATCTTTACAACGTACAGGGGGGTTCGGTTCTGGCAAATTGGACGAACGGTTGGACGGTCGGAAGCGGAATATCCTGTTCGCTGTCCAGCGAAACGGATTTGCTCTGGGATGTTCGCTGCTCGCGACTGCCATACGAGGGGGGAGCGGTGGTTCTTGCCGTCCCCGAGGTTACCGGTCTGAACTGGAGCGTCAGCGGAAAACCGACAAACATCTATGAAAGTTCGGCGGGCATTCGGTTTGCCAACCACGGCGCGAATCTGAGACCGTTCCTGGCCCTTCACGCAGGTGTCATCGCGACAAACGTCGGAAGAATTACGGTGTCCACCTGGATGGAGTCGCAACCGGAAATCGTATCGAGTGAGACGTACAACGGAACGGGGACGGCATTCATCCGAGCATTCGGTTCCGTCGGGCTCGGAGTACTTCTGGCAGTCAGTCCTGGTTTTGACGTGGTTGCCGAGGCGAGATTTGTGACTCTCATCAGCGCTGACGAGGTGTTCGTTCCCTTGACCCTCACGTGTCAATGGGGCTTATGACGGCGTCAATGGAAGGACGAGAATAAATTGACCCGCTCCGACCTCCTTCACGTTCTTCGCTCCCACTCGATCGCCGTCCAGGCGAGCGTATCGGATTCGCTCGCACCTCAAGCCGCCGTCGTGGGTTTTGTCGTGACCGACACTCTCGAACTCTTTTTCGATACGGTCGAGGCAAATAGAAAAGTCCGGAATCTCCGGAAGAACCCCCGGATCGCTTTCGTCATCGGAGGGATGACCGACGGAGATGAGCGGACGGTGCAATACGAAGGAATCGCCGATGAACCGCGGGGGAAGGAGCTTGAACAATTGAAAGAAATCTACTTCAGGCGATTTCCGGATGGGCGGGATCGATTGAAATGGCCCGGGATCATGTACTTCCGCGTGAAACCGACATGGGTCAAATTGAGCAACTATGACAAGAATCCTCCAGAGCATTTCGAGTTTGATTTCACAAGCAAACCCCTCTCAGGAACAAAAACTCCCGGGAATCGTTGATCTTGCTCCCCACCTGGCGTGACGGGAGTGTCCTCCATTCAAGCAACCGCCACCCCGAACTCTGCGCCAGAGGCCTGCCCCGAGGTCAGTCGTGAGAGGCAGGCGGATGCATCCGCTTTGAGCGGAGCTTCGGGGTCCGTGACCATCAGATGCTGAAACCCCGTGTCGATGTGCGGGGCAAGCAGGTTCAGCAGGATGCTTCCTTCCTACGTTAGAGCCCTTCGAATGGAGGACGCGACGGCCGCGACAAGTTCCTACCGGATTCGGTGAGAGTTTCTTATATTTTTGAGTTGCACTGCTCTGCCCGGAACGACCCATCCGGCTGAGTCGTTCCAAGGGACTCTTCATTTCTTAGAATTTACAGAGTGATGGAAGGTTTTAATCTACCGGCGAGGATCGGATGGAAATAGATGACCAACAAGCGCTCTCTCAATTCTTACAGCCAGGCGAATCGCTTCAATGGACCGGCCGGCCTGTGACCGGTCTGGTGCTGCGAAAGTCGGATGCCATGATGATTCCTTTCAGTCTGCTGTGGGGCGGATTTGCACTCTTCTGGGAATACATGGCGTATTCCCAGGGAGCGCCTTCGTTCTTCCTGCTCTTCGGTGGAGCCTTTTTGCTGGTCGCGCTCTACATCGTTGTGGGAAGATTTTTTTACGACATGGTGCGGAGAAGCCACACGGTGTACGGCTTGACGGGCGAACGGGCGCTCATCCTTTCCGGCGTCCTCGGACGATCGCTCAAGGCATTTAATCTCAAATCGACTCCGGAAGTGTCGGTACAATTGCGAGCCGATGGGCGCGGAACGATTGTTTTCGGAAGCTTCAGCGGCATACAGACGCTTATGATCAACACGTCATGGCCCGGCTCCAGTCAATCTTCCCTGCCGGCCTTTGAGTTGGTAGACAATGCGAGCCACGTCTACCAGATGATCCAATCGGCGCAGCGGAAAGGATAGCCGCGGGAATGAGCCGGAGATTCGTTGATATCAGCCACACAGTCGAGGACGGAATGGTGACGTACAAAGGCCTCCCGGGGCCGGTCATCAGCGAACATCTCGGCAGAAGAGCTTCCCGAGAAAGATATACGGAAGGGACGGAGTTCCACATCGGGAGAATTGAGATGGTCGCGAACACGGGGACGTACATCGACAGTCCGTTCCATCGATTCGAAAAAGGGAAGGATCTTTCTGATCTTTCGCTCGAATCGCTTGCCAACGTTCCGGTGGTGATGGTACGGGCGACGGGTCGCGGAAGGGCGATCCGGGCCGATCAGATGAAAGGACTCAGCGTCGACGGAAAAGCGGTTCTGGTGCACACGGGTTGGGATAAAAACTGGAGGACGGAAAAATACTTCGAGGGGCATCCCTATCTCACAGCCGATGCCGCTGACTTTCTCGCCGGGGGGAAAGCCGCGATCGTCGGTATCGACTCGTACAACATCGACGACACCGCTGACGGTCGGCGGCCCGTCCACACAACGTTGCTCGGCGCGGGAATCCCGATTGTGGAACATTTGTGCGGATTGGAGCACGTGCCGGAGGGCTCATGCAGATTTTTTGCCGTGCCCGTGAAGGTGAAACACTTCGGCTCTTTTCCGGTGCGGGCGTTCGTTCAGGCGGAGGAGCAGGATTTCTTGAATTGAGGGAATATGCGTATTGGATTCAGAATGAAAGAGCCGGCGTGAAACGGCCCGGTCCCGACTTTCTCGACCGACTCATCGTCTCGCCCATGGCTGACGGGTTTACCTGGTATCTTGAGGAGGGATTTCGCTACCGGTCGCTCGTCGATCCGAATCCGGGAACGATCACCGTTGTCCAACGATTTGAAACCGACTTCGCATCGATCCCGTCTCCGCTGACGGTCCTCCTGCCAAAATGGAGCGTCTATGGTCCGGCCGCCGTGGTGCACGACTGGCTCTACTGGGAGCAAACGAAGAAACGCGCCGAAGCCGACGCAGTATTCCTGGAGGCGATGAATACGCTCAATGTCCCCGCGTGGAAGCGGCTCGCCCTGTTTGCGGGCGTTCGAATTTTCGGCGGATGGGCCTGGTGGGAAAACAAGCGGCTCAAACTTCTCGGCGTCACACGGATGCGGCCTCCTCGCGCCACGTGGCCCGCGTTCCCAACATGGCATCGAAATCGAGTCTCGCTCGCATCCTGGATTACGAGGAGGCCGGGAAGCGTCAGCCCTCTCAAACGTCTGCCGCGACAAAAATGAATTTCAGATATTGCCGGGTCCTCGTTTCCTTCCTGCTACTGTTGTCCGTCGTACGTTCTCCCGCCGTTGCGGACGATGCACTCCGCAGAAAACTCGGACAGATGATTATCGTCGGCTTCATCGGCAGTTCCATCACCGACACGCTCCTCGCGGACCTCAGCACCAGAAATCTCGGAGGGGTCATCGTCTCGTACGCGAATGGCAATTTGATTTCGCCTCTCCAGATCCAGCAATTCATGATGCAGATCAAGAACGCCGCCGAGACGCCGCCGTTCATCGCGACGGATGAAGAGGGCGGAGAGGTGGCGCGGTTGAATGCCTCCGACGGATTTGCATCGACATACACCGCATACACCCTGGGGACGACGTTTAATTCCATCGATTCCACCAGGAAAGAGGCGGCGCTGATGGCCTCCTGGATGCAGTATTGCGCAATGAACGTCAACTTCGCGCCAGTGGTCGACGTCAACGTGAACCCCAGCAGTCCGGCAATCGGCTACTACGGTCGCAGCTTCTCCGCCGACCCGATGACCGTCGCGGCGCATGCGCAGGCATTCATCGACCAGTTCCATGCCGCCGGCCTCATCACGACGCTGAAGCACTTCCCCGGCCACGGGAGCGCCACAGAAGACTCGCACTATAATCTTCCCGACATCACCGACACGTGGTCGTCGAATGAGCTCATTCCGTACCGCCAGCTCCTCGGGACAAACAGCGTCGATATTGTCATGGTCGGGCATCTTTTCAACGCCCACATCGACAGCGTCTATCCGGCGTCGCTCTCCTACGCGACGGTGCAGGGCCTCTTGCGCGACTCTCTCGGTTTTGGCGGGGTCGCGGTCACCGACGACCTTTACAACATGGGAGCGATTACGGATCATTACAGCGACTGGGACGCCGCGGAACACGCGATCAACGCGGGGGTTGACATCCTGCTTTACGTGAACAACACCCTGAACAACCAATCGCTCGTGCGGCAGATGATCGATACGCTCGAGTCGAAGGTCGAACAGGGACGCATCTCCATGGCCCGCATCGACGAGGCGTACAATCGGATTTCCAACTTGAAAAACCGGTATTCTGTCACGAAAGTTTCAGAGCCCTTTGCGCAGGGGAGAGTTGTGCCGACCGACCTCCGGGTCGCGAACTATCCGAATCCCTTTAACCCTGTGACGACGATTGAGTATCAGATTCCATCGAGCGGCCCGGTCGAAGTCGCGCTCTATACGGCGCTCGGACAAAGAATACGCACGCTCTTCAACGGTGACCAGGCAGCCGGGGTATACCGGCTCACCCTCGACGGGAGCGGGCTCAGCTCGGGCGTCTACTACGTTCGGCTCCGATCGCAAGGGAGAGCTTCGACCAGGCCGGTCGTCCTTCTGAAGTAACTCCCATACGCTGTTGTCCTTTTTATCATCGTGACCCCGATTTGCGCTCGCAACTTATCACTCCAATTCTGTATATTCCTTTGTCAAAAATGAGAAGCCGGAGGCATTGATTCATGACGCTTCGCAAGAGTAAGCTCATTTCCTTCGTCGCGACGACCAACCCACCCAAGGCAAAAAAATTCTACAGCGAAACACTCGGCCTTCGTCTCGTCGGAGAGGATCCTTATGCGCTTGTCTTCGACGCCGGCGGCACAATGCTGCGCGTTGCGGCGGTCCAGGTACTCCAGCCCGCCGGCTACACAGTCCTTGGTTGGACAGTCCGCGACATCCAGAGCTCGGTGTTTGACCTCGTCGGCAAAGGGGTGCAATTTCGACGGTACGAAGGAATGGACCAGGACGAGCACGGGATCTGGCGGTCGCCGAGCGGTGCCCGAATCGCTTGGTTCACCGACCCGGATGGGAATACTCTCTCACTCACAGAATTTGAACGCAAGGCGAAAACTTCTCGACAGCCGAAACCCCAGCGGAAACCTCAGCGTCGAGCTCGTCGGCCGCGTCGACGATAAGTATTCTCACGATCATCGACAGTCCCAATGCAACGAAAAACTCACCGCAACCGTTGTTCGTGGGCTAAATCGGATCTTGACATTGCATACCACGACCGGGAATGGGGAGTTCCAGTGCACAACGACCGGGTGTTTTTCGAATTTTTGATACTCGAAGGAGCGCAGGCAGGTCTCAGCTGGTCGACGATCCTCGCTAAAAGGGAAAATTATCGCAGAGCGTTCGCAGGATTCGACCCCGTGAAAGTCGCGCGTTTCAACGCCCGGACGGTTGCGCGACTCATGAAAGACAGCGGGATAGTCCGGAACCGGCTCAAAATTAACAGTTCCATCTCGAACGCGAAGGCGTTTCTACAGATCCGAAAGGAATTCAAATCGTTCGACCGCTACGTGTGGCGATTCGTTGGCGGTAAACCCCTCGTTCGCTCGCACCGCACATTCAGACGCGTTCCGGCGCGCACCCGGGAGTCCGACAATCTCAGCGGTGACCTTCGCGCACGGGGGTTTCGGTTTGTCGGCTCGACGATCTGCTACGCATTCATGCAGGCGACAGGGCTGGTGAATGACCACTCGTCAAGTTGCTTCCGGCACCCGAAATTCCCGACACACGCCGCGAAGCTGACCAGTTGATGGAAATGCGATCCACGATGAGAAATGCAATCTGCGTGATCGCGATGGTCATTTCGTCGATCAATTGCTCCCCGTCCTGGCGGATGACTTCGGGACGAGATGTAGCCGTCGAGCGGCTCTATTTTGGCCGGAACATCCGGGATTCCGCTTTTGTTTCGGATTCATCGTGGAGCGTCTTCCTGAGCGAAATCGTGACGCCGCGTTTTCCAAACGGTTTCACCGTCCTCAACGGAGAGGGTCAATGGAAGGCGGAAGATGGAAGAATCATCCAGGAGAAGACGTTCACCATCGAAAAAGTGCATGAAATCTCTCCGGCATGGGACGCGGTGATCCAGCAGATCATCGCAGAATACAAGAAGCGGTTCCGCCAGGAATCGGTACTGCGGGTGACGTCTCTCGCGAACGCGAGCTACTGATTTGAACAACATTCGCGGCTGACGGCGAAGGCGAAAACTTTTTTTGGAAAAAAATTGTTATACTCCCGGTGGGCAATAAATCTCACCGTTCGTTGCGTACCGTTCACATTCAGAATAGTAAGGAGCGTTCATGTCGTTGAGGCCTGTTAAACGAATTGTTCAATCACAACCGACGATCGAGGGAGCGGGTGTACGATTGCGACGCGCATTCGGATTTGGGGACACCGGCGATTACGATCCCTTTCTTCTCCTCGATGACTTTCGGAATGAGCATCCCGAGGATTATCTCGCGGGATTCCCATGGCATCCCCACCGGGGAATCGAAACGATCACGTATGTGCTTGCGGGAACGGTCAATCACGGCGACAGCCTTGGAAATCGGGGGTCGCTCGGTGCCGGCGACGTTCAGTGGATGACTGCGGGAAGCGGTATTCTGCATCAGGAAATGCCCAAAGGAGATACAAAGGGACGAATGCACGGATTTCAACTCTGGGCGAATCTTCCATCATCGATGAAGATGACGCATCCGCGATACCAGGATGTTCCGTCGACGGAGATACCGGAGATAACGGACGATGACGGCACAAAAGTCCGCGTCGTTTGCGGCGAATTTTGGGGCAAACGCGGTCCCGTCGAGGGCATCGCGGCCGATCCGAGGTATCTCGACGTCTGGGTCCCGCCCGGGAAGCGGAAGACCCTGAAAGTGGAAACCGACCGCCACGCATTTGCGTACGTCTTCGACGGTACCGGATCGTTCCGCGATGCATCCGACCCGCGTCCGGTCGAGACCGACAGGGTAGGGTCGGGCGAAGGCGCGGTCATGGATATGACGGGGAATCGCTCGCTCGTGCTGTTTGATAACGGCGATGAGGTGACGGTAAAGGCCGGCGATGACGGCGTCAGGTTTCTGCTCGTCTCGGGTCAGCCGTTGGAAGAGCCGGTCGCCTGGCAGGGACCGATCGTAATGAACACGCAGGAAGAGCTCAGAAAAGCGTATGTCGAACTGCGGAGCGGCACGTTCATCAAGGAACGGGGGCATTCGAACAAAGAGAGATGAAAGCGAAATGGAAATCAACAGAGGATATGGAAAGACAAGAGCCGTCGGGGGAATTCCATGCCGAGGATAGCGAAAAGGGCAAAGTGTTTCCGGGAAGCAGCTTAAGCCTCGAAGGTGGGCTGAACAGGCACAGATTCATTCTTGCGTACGGAAGCCATCCGAGCGAGGCCCTGCAGGCCGGGCGGTACAAATACCGCCTGGGGAAATACGGCTTCGAGATCCTGGGGCTGTGAAGGTCAAGGAAGACCCGGGTAACAACATCAGCGATGAGCCGGAGCTTCTCGGACAGACATGGATTGAAAAGCTCGGCCGTTCGGAGAAACGGGGTACAACAAGGATTCACACATCCGGCAGGTGTAGGGGGATTCAGGGAATGGACGGGCGACTCGGGGGCACAATCCCTCCCACGCGGAGCCGGTTTCAAAAAATCGGATCGAAATTAATCCTCCACTCTACCATCCTTCACTTCTTCGGGGGGCAGACATGAAATTCGCAAAGTATTCCTTCTGGACCGCCGCGGCCTACGGAATTCTCGTCATCGTTCCCCTTTATTTCAGCGAGCAGAGACTCTCGCTCGACTATCCACCTCCGATGAACCATCCGGAATATTATTACTCGTTTATCACCGTGACTTTGGTCTGGCAAATGCTGTTCGTGCTCGTTGCTCTGGATCCGACCCGGTACCGGACGATCATGATTCCATGCATGCTCGAGAAACTCGCCCTTGTCCCCACGTTTGCGATCCTCTGGTCGCGGGGAAGTTTCCCGATTCTCTGGCTTCCTCTCCTGGTCATCGACCTCGGCTTTGGAGTCCTCTTCTTCGTGTCGTACAGAAAAATCGGCTTCACATCGGTCGCGCCGTAGCGCTCTTTTTCCCTCCGCTCCGCATCTGTCGCAAAAAACACATGGCCGCTCGTTCACGGGTGAAATCTTCTGCAGGAGCTTTCCGTTTTCATTCGACGATGGAGCGATCGACTAATCGGCTCTGGGGAGCTCATTTTCCGGTTCCTGCAAACGTGGCGGGCAAGCTCAAACGGGGAACTGACCGCCGCGTCATCTGCACGCTGAACGATGCGGTCGAATACCAATGCGCTCTGCTGCCGCACGGCGGGGGAACGTTTGTTATTTCGGTCAACAAGCAAACGCGCGACAAACTCAAACTTCTGCCCGGCGATCCGATCCGGGTAAAACTGGTGAAAGATGTAAGTCGATACGGACTTCCGCTGCCGGATGAGCTCAAAGAAGTCTTCCGGCAGGATGCTGACGGGAGCAGGTTATTCCATGCCCTTACGCTGGGAAGGCAAAGAACGCTTCTTTACATCGTGGGACGGGGATCGACCTCGGAGCGAAGGGTGGTGAGGGGGTTGACGATCCTGGATCATTTGAAACTAAACAAGGGGAAAATCCGTTATCGCGAGTTGAGTCTCGCCTTGCGAAAGAGAGAGGCGGTGGGACGGGGAAGATTTCGCTGAGCCGCGACCGGTCCCCGTTATTTCTTCTGGAGAGGAGGCGCTGTGTCGGGCGCTGAAGAGAGACGTTTTTGTTCCGCATCGCACCAGTCGGAGATCATCTTGATCTCGTCGTCGCTCACCTTCGCGTTCGGGTGCATCAGGAGGTATTTCTTCAGCGGCATGTCACGGCCCGTCAGCTGATCACCGATCTCCTCGAGCACCGACATTCTTCGACCCAATTTCTGCCTGCCCCACTCGGAAAAATTCAAATTCTTTCTTCCTGTCGCGACATCTCCCGCCACGAGAAAATTTACGGGGGTGATTTCACTATACCATGGCCAGACTGTCTCGTTGGAGTGGCAATCAAAACACGACCGTCGGAAGACCGCCCTGACGGGCGGGGGAACTGTCGTGTCGGAGAGAACGGTCATGGCGGAGTCGATGGGCGGATTGGTCCGTTCCGGCCGGAAGAATTGTGCAAGGACGGCAAGAGCGAGCAGTGCCGCCGCAGACCACACGAAATTTTTTTTCATTGTCGATCGGGGGAGTTCATGCGGGACGAAATCCGCTCAATTACCAGAATTAATCGCTCTTTTGCAAGGATAAATCTTTTGATTTCTTGAACCCTTCGGTCACCTCCAGCTCCTCGATCGTGCGAGGCCAGTCTTCCTTCAAGAGCCGGGACAGCGAACGGTCGGCGAGAATTTTGCCCCCCGTCTGGCAACGCGGACAATAATTGCACTCGTTCTCGGCATAGCTGATGCGCTGGACCGCGGTTCCGCATCGCGGACATGCTTTGCCGAACTTGCCGTGGACCGCCATTTCAGGGCGGAACGCGGTGACACGATCGGGAAATCCGGAACCGGCCTGGCTTCGGATACGATCGATCCACTCCTCCATCGTCTCCTTTGTCGACCGGTGGAGATTGCGCATGTCTTTTTCGTTCAGTGTCTTTGTCTGCCGGAGAGGCGAGAGCCGGGCGCGATGAAGAATTTCGTCGGAGTAGGCATTTCCGATCCCGCTGAAAAGGCGGGGATCGGTGAGAGAACGCTTCAGCGTATGGTTCTCCGCAGTCAACGACGCGCGGAAATCCTCAAACGAGGAATCAAGAACCTCGAGGCCGCCCCGGTCGAATTGTTCACGAGTATTGGCGCCCCGGACCGCGTGCAGGGAAGCGCGCTTCTTCGTGCCGGCTTCCGTAAAGAGCAAAGTCCCGTCCGGGAAGTGAAATGCCGCAAGCGCCAATTTTCCCCTCGGCCCGGTTCTTCCGGATTTCCAGTGCAACCGTCCGGCGATCATAAGATGAATGATAAGAGCGTAATCCGGCTCCAGTTCAAGAACAATTTGCTTTCCGATGCGGTTCACGGCGGCAACTTTTCTGCCGATGAATTCCGGGATTGGGGGCTCAAAAGTACGAAGCACGAACGGGCTCCGGATGTCAATCCCTTCGAGCCGCTTGTCGATGACCCTCGAGCGGAGGCTTTCGACGTAGATGGTAATGTCGGGGAGTTCGGGCAATACGAGTTCTCAGTCAGGAGTTACCAGTTTCGAGCGCTGAGTATTGACGTTTTCGGTGGACAGAAGTGAGAGTCGACCCTGACGAGTGCGTCGCTGGACTCAAAAAGTCGTGTCGGCCTGTTCAACGGGAGTTTGGTTTCCAGCCGGGACCCCGGACGATTCTTCCCGGCTTCGCCCCGGTGTGCACGCCGTTTGAGATCACCTGTACGCCGTTGACGAATACGTGCACGACGCCGGTGGCGAGTTGATGCGGTTGATCGTACGTCGCGTGGTCCTGAACTTTCGCCGGGTCGAAGACGACTATGTCGGCAAATGAGCCGGGAAGCAGATTCCCCCGTCGTCTGAGCTTGAGATTCGATGCAGGAAGCGAGGTCAGCCGCCGGACGGCTTCCTCGAGCGTCACGACATGCTCGTCCCGAACATATTTTGCGAGCAGACGGATGAAATTTCCGTACGCCCGCGGATGCGGATTCGATTTCAGGAAATTTCCTTCGGGGGCCTGAGACGCTTCATCCGAGCAAAAGCTCATCCACGGCAACGCGATCTGTTTGCGCACATTTTCTTCCGACATCAGGAAGTAGACGACACTTACGCGTGAGCTGTCCTCAACGACGAGGTCCATGATCGTCTCTTCAGGAGAAGTCCCGCGCATCGCCGCGACCTGCGCCAGGGTTTTCCCTGTCTGGGGCTTCAAAGCGGGATTGCGAAATCCGACAACGAGGACGTTCTCGGGGGCGCCGGCGGCGAGGTACAGGTTCTCCCATCGGTCCGTCGGAACAGTCATTTCTTTCTTGACGCTGTCCCGGATCGCTTTGTTCCTCAATCGCTCAGCCCATTGTCCGTACCCCCCTTCCTGTACCCACGGAGGCATGGCAGCGTCAAATCCCGTTGCGGCGGCCGTGTAGGTGTACATATCTGCCGTTATCCGCAACCCCGAAGCGCGGGCGCTGTCCACCTTCGCAATGAGCGCGTCGAGTTTCGGCCAGTTCGATTTTCCTGCGGCCTTCAGATGGAAGAATTCCGCCGGGATCTGCGCTTCCTTTGCAATCGCGATCAACTCGTCTGCGGCTTGGAGGAGTCGATTTCCTTCGCTCCGGATGTGCGACGTGTACATTCCGCCATACGACGAAGCGACTTTTGCAAGTGCAACCAGCTCATCCGTCTTCATGAAAACATCCGGTGTGTAAATCAAGGCGCAGGTCAATCCCATCGCCCCTTCTTCCATGGCCTGGCGCACCTGCCCTTTCATCGCCTCGAGCTCATCGGGATTCGGTGCGCGGTTTCCAAGCCCCAGGACGTACTGACGGACCGTCCCCGCGCCAACGAACGAAGCGACGTTTGTCGAGATCCCGCGCTGCTCGAGGAAATCGAGATACTGGCCGAGGGTTTTCCAGGTGATCGGATACTTGATGTCTCCCTGAAGGGCCTCGGCCTCTTTCTTCATCGTGTCGTTCACCGGCCCCATGGAACTTTCACCCAACACCTCCAGCGTCACTCCTTGCATGAGTTCCCCCAGAGAACGCGGGTCTTCGATCAACGATTCTTCGCTGTGGCTCAGCATGTTGATGAACCCCGGGGCGACGGCCAATCCTCCGAGGTCGAGCTCCCGTGACGGCGTAATATTTTTCCACGCACCGATCGCGAGGATTGAGTCCCCCCGAATGTAAACATCTCCCCGCACGGGCGGCGTGCCAAGCCCGTTGTAGATCACTCCATTGCGAAGTACCAGGTCGCACGGAATCGATTGACGGGCGGAAAGCGAAGAGGCGACTGCGAGTAGCGCCAGAAAAAGTTTGCGCACGGCGGATCCTTGAGTGAGTGGGAGATACTCCAAAAGCTGCTGCGGAAAATAACGAAAAGAGGGATGAATTGCAGAGGGGCTACAGGTATTCCTTGAGCTTGGCGTAACCGGCACGGCTGACCGGAAGCCTGGTTCCGTCGCGGCAAAGCGCCGCGCGACTCTCCTTTCCGGATGGCTCGATCCCGGAGAGACGCTCAAGGTTCAGGATGTACGATCGATGGATGCGGACAAATCGAGCGGGGTCGAGCTGCGTTTCGAGATCAGTCAGACGTTGCTGTTTGAGGTGACGTTTTGGGCCGACGTGGATCGCGACGTAATCATCCTGTCCTTCAAAGTAATCGATCGACTCCACGCCGAGGATGACAACGCGCGACCCCTCTCGGACCAAAACGCGCTCCAGGTGCGACCCTTTGCTGCGAACGACGGAGGGAAGTGTCGACAAGTCCGGCAGTTTCTGCGCCTCGACGGATTGCGCAGCCCGGGCAAGCGCCGCGTCGAATTTTTCCGGACCGACGGGCTTGAGAAGGTAATCGACCGCATGCACCTCAAATGCCTTGAGGGCATACTGGTCGTACGCAGTGACGAAAATTATTGCCGGCTTCTTCCCGAGCAGTTCCAGAACATCGAACCCGCTGAGTTTGGGCATCTGGATGTCCAGGAACACGAGGTCGGGTTCGAGCTCGGTGATCGCCTTCACGGCCTCGAACCCGTTTGAACATTCTGCGACGACGTCGCATTCGGAATGCAGTGAGAGATACTCCCGGATCAGGCCGCGCGCCAGCTCTTCGTCATCGACAATGACCACACGGAGGTTTTTCGTTTTTTGTACTCCTGTCAATTGTACTGAATCGGCAATAGGAGCCGGACGGAATAAGACCCGGCCATCGCGCCGGCGTCGAGACGCGCCTGCCCCTCGTACACTTTCTGCAAACGCTGGCTCACATTCTGAAGGCCGAGTCCGCTTCCCGCTGCCTTCCCGGAGTCTGCGTCGTAAGGATTTTCGACCTCGACGAGAAGACGATGGCCCTCGCGACGGGAGAGGATACGGATCGTTCCCCCCTCGATGAGCGGCGCGATTCCGTGCTTGATCGAGTTTTCGACGAGGGGTTGAAGGAGCAGCGGCGGAATCAGGCATGACTTTGTTTCCGCGTCGATGGAGAGCGAGAGATTCAACCGGGACCCGAACCGGATCTGCTCGACTGCGACGAACCGGTCGATATGGGCCAGTTCCTCCTCCAGCTTGATGAGCGTACGCGCCCCGAGGGTGATGCTGTTGCGGAAGAAATCGGCAAGGAGAAGGATCATACGCCGGGCCGCCGCGGGGTCCTGCGTCGTCAGGGCGCTGATGGAGTTCAGACTGTTAAAAAGAAAATGCGGATCGATCTGGGCCCGGAGCGACCGCAGCTCTGCGTCCTGTGCGAGGAGTCGAAGCTCGAGCGCGTGGCGCTCCGCTTCCGCCGAATGTTCGAGGGCGATGAACAGGTAATGGACCGTCGCGGTCAGCGAGAAGAGGGCGATGCCGCTGAGAAACAGGAGCGTCGATTGTTCGCGGTATGCCGGAGCGACGGGTTGCAGGCCCGGGATGTTTGAGATGAGGAATGACCAGCCGCGGCCGAGAGCGACGAAGAGTGAGCTGGAGAGAGATCCCGCAAAGCCGAAGGTCAGAAGGAAACGGGGAACATTGAGGGCGCTGAGCGGCAGGGAGCGGCAGACATACCAGGTCGCGAGACAGACGAACGCGTACACCGACATGATGGGGACGATGACGAGGGAACTTTCCCACCACGCCAGCGAGGTCGTCTGGGTGAAAAGATACGAGAGGAACGCGCTCGCCACAAGCCACAGGGCGAGGTAGAGTTGAAGCCGCTCTTTGGTCGCGAGAATGGGGTGCATTCCGTGCCGTCATTGCATCTAATTCTTGATCTCGGCCCCGCCCATGAATGCCGTCCCGCGGAGAATCAATCGCTTCGAAGCGCCCGACGTCGGCGGCGTGGTCTTATCATCCACCCCTCCGAGAATGGGCATCGTTTCAACTTCCACGACCCAGTCCTGGGGGACTTTGATTTCGACCCCTCCCATGCACGTGAACATGTGCAGGACCGCCGGACTGTCTGCGATCGTCGCGCCGCGCAAATCGAGCTCGATGCCTCCCATGATCGCCGTTGCCTCGCCTCCCCGAAAATCCTGGGACGTGCAGATGCGCTTGACTCCTCCCATGAGAGCGAAGAGCTGGACCGTGGATGTATCGCTTGTCTCATTCGACCCGGCAAAGATGGAGAACGAACTTCGGCGGCCGGGAGCGCGCCGCATTAACAGGGACAACCCGGCAAAGATGATGATGAGGGGCCAGATGTCCCAGAAATGGAACCGGATCATATGAAATTTCCCGAGGAGAAGCAGTGCCCCGAAACCGACGAAGACCCATCCGGAGAACCGTCCCTGGCCGCCGATCAGTTGTGCGGCGCCGAAGACGATCAGGAAGGCGGGCCAGTATTGCAGGATCTCATCTGAATCGATATAGCCCAGATTGTCCAGCAGAAATGCGACGCCGATAAAGAGAATGAAAAGACCGACGATGAATTGCGACGATACACGGAATTTAGTCTCCATTGCTGGTCCTCACTTTCGCGACAAATGCAGAGCGGCCGGACGGGTGGCTCGCGATGAGCGACAGGCCCAGGCCGATCAGGAGAATCGGCCAGGCGCTGCTCCAGCGCAGCCCCCAGATATGAAACTCACACGCCAAAATCCAAAGACCGAGAAAAACGGAGAAGAGTCCGTTCTGGCTCCAGCGGATTCCGGATTCTCCGGCCATCTTAGAGATTCCGGAGATGACCAACAGCAACGGCCAGTACATCCAAATCGGACCGAGGTCGATGAAATCGAGATTATCCAACAGCAGCAGGACGCCGATCGCGAGGAGCGAAGCTCCGAAAATGAAATTGCCGCGGGATGAGCGATGTTCAGTCATGGTTGTCTCCTGATGTCTCTCCATTATACCGAACCATTGCCC
>DATJYV010000065.1:0-9433 GCA_035499415.1 Bacteroidota bacterium | reverse complement strand
CACTATTTTTCCCTTCACGTCGACGCCGCGCTGTTCGAGCTCCTCATAATCTTTCGGCACGCCGTAGTTCACGTAGACGACCTCGGCCGTCACATCGCCGTCGATGGAGTAGGCGTTGTACGACGGGAGCTGCTCGCTCGTCTGGCCCGATGTGGCGTCCTCCGGGAGCGGCGGCTCGGCAAGTTTTGCCGTGAATTGCCTGGGGCCTGTCATCTCAAGGATGCGCGTCTTCGGCGTCGGGAACAAAACAAAAAATTGTTCGATCGAAGCCTCGAATCCCCACGACCGATACTGCGCCGCGATGAACTCGGCATTCTCCTTATCGTACGCGGTGCCGGTGTGATGCGGTCGAGCGGACAGGCGCTTCAACCACGCGCGCTGGTCATCGGCTTTCAGGAATGTGTCGAACCTTTTCTCGATGAGTCTGGTATCCGCATCCTGACGCGCGCTAGCAACTGAGATGCAGAGAACAATTCCGAAGAAGAATGACGAGAGGTGTTTCATGAAGTCTCCTTTCTCAAGAGTGGAGAGGCAAAGTACCTGAAAACGCGGGAAAAATCAACGCAGAGGTCGCACGCCTGTCTTGCATTTCCCTGAAACTTTTTCTACCATTCAACCGATTTTGTCACCGCTGGAATTGCTTTTCCCCTGTGCCGTTGGATCGCGCAACATCCCTCACGTATGGCGACCGAAGCTGACCGTTCGATACCCCGGCTCTGGATGTTTTTCTACGATGCGGTATTTATCCCGGTCTTCTGGATCGGCCTCGTCGTAGGGTCCGTCTTCAAGCGCAAGATCCGCCGCGGGATCGAAGGACGCAGGAATCTTTTTGAGAGCCTGAAAGTCCGGGTGCACGCGCTCAAGGCAACCCGGCGCGTCTGGTTTCATGCCTCGTCTCTGGGCGAATTCGAACAGGCAAAGCCGATCATTGCCGCGCTCAAGAGGCGCTACAAAAACATCGATATCGTGGCGAGCTTCTTCTCGCCGTCCGGCTACGACCATTCGAAGAATTATCAGCTTGCGGACGTGATCACGTATATCCCGCTCGATACCGCCGCGAACGCGAGGCGATTCCTCGACCTCCTCCGGCCGACGGCCGCCGTCATGGTCCGCTACGATGTGTGGCCGAATCATCTGCTGGAGTTGAGCCGGCGTAAAATTCCGACGTTTATCGCCAACGCAACCATGCGCCGCAATTCGGCCCGCCTTTATCCATTCTTGAGAAGTTTTCACCGGGCGCTCTACGACAGTCTCACCTCGATCCTGACGGTGTCGGAGAACGACGCCGAAGCGTTCAGAATGTTCGGGCTGAGAAAGCCGTTTATTCAGGCGGTGGGGGAAACGCGGTACGACCAGGTATGGCAGCGGAGCGAAGAGGCGAAGACAAAGCACTTGATCCCGGGCTTCATCCTGCGGAAGAAAAAAGTCATTGTCGTGGGGAGCAGTTGGGAGGAGGATGAAGAGGTGCTGATCCCGACACTTCGCAAGATGGTTCAGTATGACTCGTCGATTCTCATCATCCTGGTGCCGCACGAACCGACCCTCACCGTTCTTGAAAACATTGAGATCAGGCTGAATTTCAGGCCGAAGTCAATCAGGTTCTCCGACCTGAACGATTATTCGGGCGAGCCGGTCATTATCGTTGACAGCATCGGGATCCTGATGTCGCTCTACCAGTACGCGGACGTGGCGTATGTGGGGGGCAGCTTCAGGCAGGGGGTGCACAACGTGCTTGAGCCGGCGGTGTACGGGATCCCGGTCGTCTACGGTCCGCGCCATGAGAACTCGCAGGAGGCGGTCGCGCTTGCGAGAAGAGGGGGTGGATTCGTCGTACGGGACCAGCAGGAGTGCTACCGGACCATTCGAATGCTGATGAGCGAAACGCGCGAGCGGAAACACGCGGGGAGTGAGGCGCTGAAATTGGTAAAGGAGAACATTGGGGCGACGGAGAGATTTTTGGAGCATCTGGAGAAGGTCCTGTGACGGGGAAGAAGGAGTCAGAAGTCGCGGGCTGGAACTCAGGAGTAGAAGGCAGAACGGAGCCGGTTTTCAGATTCGAAGCGGATAGAGGGGCAGACGTTCATAACGGCCTGGGATTGAAGGGAAGGACGGACAATCACACGAACGAGTCAGCTGCTTCCCTCCTTCACTCAGAAACCGTAACTCAAAACTCGAAACTCAAAACTCGAAACTCAACGCTCGTCGCCCGCAACTAATCACTCAAAACTTCTTCCTGCCATGAAGATCGCATATCTTGACACCATTGCCGGCATCAGCGGCGACATGACGCTGGGTGCGTTTGTAAGCGCGGGCTTTCGCATCGACGACCTTGCGGCCGAGCTTAAGAAGCTCCGGCTCGACGGATTCGAGCTTGCGGCGAAGCATGTCACGAGGAGCGGAATCGTCGCAACATCGGTCGAGGTGATAATTTCCGAGCAACCGCACTACCACCGGCATCTCAAGGACATTAATGAAATCATCGACGCAGGCGATCTGAGCACAGAAGTCAAAGAGCGGGCGAAGAAGGTATTCCATGAGATCGGCGTGGCGGAAGCGAAGGTGCACAACACGACGATCGACAAGATTCACTTTCACGAAGTCGGCGCGGTCGATTCGCTCGTAGACATCGTCGGCGCCTCGATTTGCGTGGAGCACTTCGGGATAGAAGCCGTCTATTCTTCTCCCGTCCGTCTGGGAAACGGAGGGTTTGTGGACACGGAGCACGGCCGGATGCCGATCCCCACGCCGGCGACGGTGGAGATTCTGAAAGGGTACCCGGCGACCCTCGGCAACGTCAGCGCGGAATTGACGACGCCGACGGGAGCGGCTTTTATCAAAGCGCTCTCGCGCGGGGTGATCACCACAGAACGATTCACGACGACGGAAGTCGGATACGGTGCGGGCACACGGGAGATCGAACAGATTCCCAACATTCTCCGTCTTATGATCGGAGAGATGCCTTCGGATTACGCGGTGGATGAAATTGTCAGCGTCGAGACGAACATCGACGACATGAATCCCGAAATTTATCCCTACGTCGTGGAACGGTTGCTGGCGGCCGGCGCCCACGACGCCTATCTCGTCCCGGTGATCATGAAAAAAGGAAGACCCGGCATCCTGCTGTCCACCCTGGTCCTGAGGTCGAAGATGGATTCGGTGTTGAGCGTAATCTTCGGGGAGACTTCCACGCTCGGCGTCCGCATCCAGCAGGTCGAGCGGCGAAAACTGCAGCGAACGGAGAAAAATCTCTCAACCTCCCTCGGCAACGTGCGAGTCAAAGTGGTTCTGGTGGATGGGAAGGAAACGTACGTCCCGGAATTCGAAGAATGCAAGCGCATCGCACAGGAAAAGAAGATGCCGCTCCGCGAGGTCTACAAACGATTGGAGACGGAACTTCAAGGATCAGTCGAGTAGCGGGCGGAATACAAAATTCGGAAACTCAAACACGAAACAAACTCAAAAATCGAATCTGGCAACTCAAAACTCAAAACTCGAAACTCGAAACTCGTAACTCACAACCCACGCCGCTCTTCGAAGCACATCGGATGACTCAACATCTTGTCGATGTCGCAATCCCCGTCCCCATCGATCACCTGTTCACCTACATCGCTTCCCCTGAAGTTTTTTCGCGTCTAAAAAAAGGTACGCGCGTTCTGGTTCCTTTCGGCAGGAAGGCGCTGACAGGCGTCGCAGTAGAATTTCCGGAGTCGTCCGGCGTTAAGGGCCTCAAGCCGATTCGTGACGTCCTGGACGTTGAACCCACATTTTCTCCGGAATTGCTCAACTTGACCCGCTGGATCGCCGACTATTACCTTGCCTCGTGGGGTGACGTTCTGAAAGCCGCGGCCCCTCACGGTGCATCGGTTCGCACGAACGTTGTCGTTCGATTTACGGCGAGTGACATCGATGATTGCCTCAGGCAAATTGGGAAGCAGGCGGGCAGCCAGCGCAAGATTCTCGAGGCCCTGCGCGGAGGAAAATCGCCGACCGTTATGCAGCTGAGGAAGAAAACGGGAGTCAGAAACGCGCAAGCGGCAGTGCATCAACTCGCAGAACGCGGCTGGGTTGCAGTTGAAGAAGTCGTGGAGAGGCCGAAGGCGTCGACGAAATTCGAGAGCGTCATAAACATCCCATCCATCCATTCACCCGGGGATGTCGGTACGGCGAATCATCTGAGCGACAAACAGAATGCGATTCTCGAGCTGCTGCATCAAAGTCTTTCACCCGGGCACACCTCCATATCGGCGCTCGAGTTCTTAAAAAAAGCCGGGACATCGATGTCGGTCCTAAAAACTCTGGAGCGGCGGGGCGCTCTTGCGATCTCGAGGCAGGAAGTATTGCGTCAGCCGGCGATGGCGGGAGGAGAAAACCCCGGCAGGTTTGAATTAAGCGACGAACAACACGGGGCGCTCGATGCCATTGACAGGGCTGTCGCCGGCGGAACATACACGACCTTTCTTCTTCACGGCATCACCGGAAGCGGAAAGACACAAGTGTACATCGAGGCGATCCGCAAGGTGCTCGCGGCGGGGAAAACCGCTGTCGTTCTCGTTCCGGAAATATCGCTCACGCCCCAGACCGTGCGCCGCTTCAAGGCCCACTTCGGGAGCGACGTCGCCGTCATGCACAGCCAGCTCTCTTCGGGCGAACGGTACGATGCCTGGCGGCAGGCACACACAGGCAAGGTCAGAATTGTCGTCGGTCCGCGGTCGGCCGTGTTCGCGCCACTCCGGAATCTCGGTCTCGTCGTCGTGGACGAGGAGCACGAAGCGTCGTACAAACAATTCGACGCCTCCCCCCGCTACAACGCGCGCGATGTCGCCGTCGTTCGGGCGCTGCAATCGAACGCCGTCGTCATCCTCGGCTCCGCGACGCCGTCGGTTGAAAGCTATCACAACGCGCTGAGCGGAAGGTATCGGCTGCTCAAGCTCACGCGCAGAGTCGACAACGCACAGCTCCCCGCGGTTTCGGTTGTCAATATGGCCGGGGAAAAGAAACGCATCTATGATGAGACGAAGGCGAACGTCGAGGCAGCGGGAACGGAATTCCCGAAGCGGCTTCCGCAGTCATCGGTGTCCAAAATCCTGCGCGACCACATCGCCGAGCGATTGAACAAGAAGGAAGGGGTGATCCTCCTGCAGAACCGCCGGGGCTTCTCGCACGTCGTCGAGTGCTTCGAGTGCGGTCACGTTGAGCGATGCGACAACTGCGACGTTCCGCTGACGTTTCACGCATCAAAGAAAAATCTTCGCTGTCACTACTGCGGAGCCGTGAAAAAACCGCCGTCAGCGTGTCCTGATTGTCAAGGGAACGACCTGCGATACTATGCGTTTGGAACCCAGCAGGTTCAAGGCGAGCTCGAAGGACTTTTTTCGGACGCGAAAATCGTCCGCATGGATCGCGACACCACGAACAGGAAGGGAGCACACGCAAGAATCCTGGAGCAGTTTGGCGACGGCCGGGCCGATATCCTCCTCGGTACGCAAATGGTTGCCAAGGGGCTCGATTTCCCGCGCGTCACGCTCGTGGGAGTCGTCTCAGCAGATACCCAGATGCTCCTCCCCGATTTCCGCGCCTCGGAATCGACCTTTCAACTTCTTACGCAGGTCGCCGGACGTGCCGGGCGAAGCGCGCTCGCCGGCGAAGTCCTCGTCCAAACCCTCCAGCCCCGGCATTACAGTCTGAAGCACGTCGTCCGGCACGATTACGAGGGCTTCTATAAAGAGGAGATTGAATATCGCAGAGCGCTCGACTATCCGCCATTCTCGAGGATCATTCTGGTGGAGTTTTCGGGAGCGTTGGAAAGCGACGTCGGCCGGGAATCCGCCCGGTTTGCCGGACTGTTGACATCCGGAGCCAAAACCGGTAGCTTCATTCTCCTCGGCCCGGCTGACGCTGCGATCCCGCGGCTCCGGAACAGGTACAGGAAGCATTTGATCCTCAAGGGGCTGAAATCGAAAGACCCATCGGGGACGCTTTTGCACCGGGCTGTATCCGAGGCAAGAAGCGAATTCGAATCGTCGCGCCGAAATCGCAAGGTGGAGATGATCATCGACGTGGATCCTCAGGGGATGATGTGAGTGCGGAATACGGAATAGGGAATGCGGAATTGCAAATACGTAATGGAAGAACAAAGGGTGATCGAAGACTTGATACAAGGACGGATTCGATGACTCGATGGACAATGATTGAAAAAATCCTTCAAAGCCGGAGGAACAAAATGAGCTCGAAAATTTTCCGCCACGTGGTTTTCACCCTTTCGACTTGCTCTCTCATCCTTCTTTCTCTATCCGCAACCATATCTCCTTCGCTTCTTCTTGCTCAGCCATACGATGCGAAATATTTCCAGGAACTCCGCTGGAGATGCATCGGGCCGTTCCGCGCCGGGCGGACCGTGGGCGCCGTCGGTGTTCCGAGCCAGCCGGGAGTTTTCTACGTCGGCGTCAATAACGGCGGCGTCTGGAAAACCGGGGACTACGGGCGAACGTGGAATCCGATCTTTGACCAGGAACCGACCGGTTCGGTCGGCGATGTTGCGGTTGCTCAATCCGACCCGAACATCATTTATGTCGGAAGCGGCGAAGGGATCCAACGCCCCGATCTCTCGGTGGGAGATGGCGTATACAAATCGACCGACGGCGGAAAAACATGGACGAATACCGGCTTGAACGATGGTGAACAGATCGGTTCCGTCGTCGTCGACCCACACGACGCGAATCGTGTCTTCGTTGCCGTGTTGGGACATCCGTACGGCGCGAATGTGGAACGAGGGGTCTATCGATCTACGAACGGCGGCGCAGCGTGGCAGAAAGTACTGTATAAAGATGAGAACACGGGAGCGGTTCAGGTGGGCTTCAATCCGCTGAATACGCAAACAGTATACGCAGACCTTTGGGCCGCGAGGCAGGGGCCGTGGGAAAACGGAGCGTGGCAGGGACCGGCGAGCGGACTCTTCAAGTCGACCGACGGCGGCTCAACGTGGCGTCAGCTGACAAACGGACTTCCGACGACGGCACAGCATCTGGGCAGAATCGGTTTCACCGTCGCCCCGTCAGACTCAAACCGGCTCTATGCAACCGTCGATGCACAGGACCTTGGAGGCATTTATCGATCCGACGACGGAGGCGAACACTGGCGCCGCACAAACAGCGAGGCACGGCTTTGGGGCCGCGGCGACGACTTTGCAGAAGTGAAAGTCCACCCCAAGAATCCGGACATCGTCTACGTGGCAAACACGTCCACCTACCGGTCGACGGACGGAGGGAACAGTTTCCTTGCCTTCAAAGGATCTCCGGGTGGAGACGACTATCACCGCATCTGGATAAACCCGGATGACCCGCGCATCATGCTTCTGGGGGTCGACCAGGGCGCCATTGTTACGGTGAATGAGGGTGAAACGTGGAGCAGCTGGTACAATCAACCCACGGCACAGTTCTATCACGTCGTGACCGACAACCGTTTTCCGTATTGGGTGTACGGCGGACAGCAGGAGAGCGGTTCCGCCGGCGTGGCGAGCAGGGGCGACTACGGCGCAATCACCTGGAGAGACTGGCAGACCATCGGCGTGGAAGAATACGGTTACGTGGCCCCCGACCCGTTGAACCCGAACCTCATCTATGGCGGCAAGATCACCCGATTCGACCGCACGACTGGCCAGGTGCAAACCGTCTCGCCCGAAGCCGTGCGAAGCGGAAAATACCGGTTCCTGAGAACAGCGCCGGTCATCTTCTCCCCGGTTGAACCGCATCTTCTCTACTTCGCGGGAAATGTTCTTTTCAAGACGACAACCGGCGGTGACAGCTGGGAAGTGATCAGCCCGGACCTGTCGCGCGAGAAACCGGATGTTCCCGCCAGCATCGGCGTTTACCGGACGGCCGAAATGGAAACGATGCAGCGCCGCGGAGTCATCTATACCGTCGCACCGTCATTCCGGAACGTCGACATCATCTGGGCCGGAACGGACGATGGATTGATGTACGTGACGCGGGACGGAGGGAAAAACTGGACAAACGTCACGCCGCCGCAGCTCACCCCCTGGAGCAAAGTTTCGTTGATGGTCGCATCCCATTTCGACGATGAGACCGCCTACGCTGCAGTCAATCGGATCCGCCTTGACGACCTCCGGCCGCACATCTACCGGACGCACGATGGCGGAAAAACGTGGAAGGAGATCGTCGACGGCATCCCGGACAACGAAGTGACGAACGCGGTGCGGGAAGACCGCGAGCGCAAAGGATTGCTGTTTGCGGGTACCGAACGAGCGGTCTACGTCTCGTTCGACGACGGGGACCACTGGCAGTCTCTCAAGATGAACATGCCGGCGACGTCGATTCGGGACCTGGTCATCCACGACAACGACCTCGTCCTCGGAACGCACGGTCGTTCGTTCTGGATCATGGACGACATCGCGCCGCTTCGCGAGCTGTCCTCTTCCGTATCAGATTCGCGGGCGCATCTCTTCAAACCCGCTGCGGCTTACCGCATCCGTCGAAGCACAAACACGGACACACCCATTCCACCCGACGAGCCGATGGGAGAGAATCCGCCCGACGGGGCGATAATCGATTACTCCCTGCACTCCGCGTCGCCGGAACCGGTCGTCCTCGAAATTCTTGACAAGGCGAACAAGCTCGTCCGCCGGTTTTCGAGCGCAGACCAGCCGGAAGTGATCAATGAAAAAGACCTGACGGTCATGACTGCCTGGGTACGACCTCCCCGGGTACTTGCGACCAGCGCCGGCATGCACCGCTTTGTCTGGGACCTGCATTATGCGGCTCCGGAAGGAGCGCCCAGGTCGATTCCGATCTCTGCGATCTTCCACGACACGCCGAGTGAACCGATGGGACCTTCGGTGTTGCCGGGCGTCTATAAAGTACGGTTAACCGCGGGGAAGGATACGATGACCGAATCGCTCACCGTGAAGATGGATCCGCGGGTGAAGGCGACCTCGCGCGACCTTGCGAAGGCGTTTTCAATGTCGATGCAGTGTTATGAGGGGTACGCGGCAACGAACGTCGCGCTCGAAGAACTCCGGAGCATTCAGAGCCAGATCAAATCGATTGGCGAAAAAACAAGCGACCGGATCGTGAAGGATTCGCTCGACGCATTTGAATCCCGATTGAATGCACTTGGCGGAACTGGTACGCCGAGACGGGGGAGATTCGGAAGAGATGAGGGGGAGATGAACCTGACCCGGCTCAACGGGCGCGAGCTCGCGCTGATGGAACTGGTGGAAGAGGCCGATGCGGCGCCGACAACGCAGGCGGTTAAAGCCATCGCAGAGTCCGGAGAAGAGCTGAAACTGCTGACGGCGCGGTGGAATCAGGTCCTCGAAAATGATTTGAAGGGAGTCAATGACCTGCTCCGAAAAGCCGGATTGGGGGGGATTTCCCCGGGCCGCGAAAGGAGTCAGGAAGGCATGCAGAACAGGAAC
>DATJYV010000064.1:0-13230 GCA_035499415.1 Bacteroidota bacterium | reverse complement strand
TACGGAAAGTTCCGCAGCACATGATTGCGGAGCTCAACATCCTCTTGGGGCAAAAGAGAAATGTGATGGAGATCAGGGATTTTCTGGCGGGGGAGTTTGACCCGCTCCCGGTGACGGACCTGATGGGCTACCTCAAAGTCCAGGAAAAAATCGGGACTGTGAAACTGAGTGGCGAGAAATAGGAAGGATCGACGACGCATCCCAGGCCATGATTGCACGATGTACTTCCGCGGCCCTGTGTCTTGTGCTGGTTCTCGGGTACGAACCGGGATCAGGAATCGTGCATTCGATACAATCCCCGCAGATTCAAAACCTTCCCGACTTCAACCTCATCGTTCGTCGCGCCTACGCCATTCACCGCCTTTTTGAGCGCGTCTATTCGAACGGCTGGGAAGGAGCGAACGGCTCCATCGGTGCGGCGTTCCTGTATGCGGCCACAAAAGATCCCGCCCTTCTTCAGGAATATACGCAGCGGCACAAGCTTGCCGACCTTTTCAACGGAACGTGGGTTGACGACCGCGCCTGGATTTGCCTGGCGGAATTGTACTGGTGGGAATTCACGGGCAAAAAGAATTCGGTGTGGGTGAAAGATGCGATGAAGCGGTACGACGACGCGCGGAACGAGGGAAGACTGGCGCATCCGGACGGATTCTGGAGCTGGTACAACTGGCCGCCAGATGCACGCGTCGACGACATGATCATCACGAACAGCAACATGAATCAGATGGTGAATGTCGCGTGCCGGTTGTACGGAGCAACGGGGAAGAAGAATTACCGCGACGATGCGGTCATGGTGTGGGAGGGAGATTCGAAAATCCCCGGCGTGGAGCAGACGTACTATCGGGGGGATGGACGATGGGAGGGAACGGAAGGACGGGCCGCATTCGGAAAAACATTTCCGTGGCAGGGGGCGGAGTATTGTTCAATCGGAGCGGCGATGTACCGCATGACAAAGAACGAGAAGTACAAAAAGATCGTCGTGGCGACGGCACGGCGCATCATGGATCCTGCGAACGGATGGGTTGACAAGGATGACTTTTACCAGATCCGGATGGATGGAAACGGCGCGTTCGTGCATTTTGTTCTTGACGCCTATGAAATCGCACCGAAGGAACTGGCAGAGATTCCGATGAAAGTAGGGAAGATGCTGGAGCACGTCTGGACGAATCATCACGGCGCCGCAACCGTCGTCCTCCATCGGGAAATGGACGACGGCATTCGGAACGGCTGGAATCCGTACGGGGGGGAAGACGGATACGGCGTCGGCGAAGTCGGCACGGTGCACGCCCAGTCACAGGCCCTTCGCGCTTTCGGCGTGTTCGCTTATACGCTTCGCCATTAAAGCGGATCACTCTCACTCCGAATTCACTTCCGCGGTCAAGCATAGGAAAACCTGCAATCACCCCGACCTTTAGGTCGGAGTACCGGGGAAAACGAGAATCTACGGCGCCACACAAAACCATCAACAGAATGGCTTTAGCCATGACGAAAGGGGGAAGTCATGTCATACGTCCGAGTCTCGATCCACGCAGTCTGGGGGACGAAGAATCGCCAGCCGGTGCTTACGAAGGACGTTCGCGCAGGAATCATCGAGCACATTCGCGCGAACGCGCGCGAGAAGGGAATTCACATCTTAGCCATAAACGGCTACACGCAGCACCTTCACTGTCTTTTCCATCTCAACGCAGACAGATCGATTGCCAAAACGATGCAGCTGATCAAAGGAGAGTCTGCTCATTGGATTAATGAGAATCGAATCGTGCCCGGTCGATTCGAATGGGCCAACGAATATTTCGCGCTCTCGGTGAGCGAGTCGGTGGTTGAGATCGTGCGCCGGTATATTGACAACCAGGAGGAGCACCATCGAAAAAAATCGTTTGCCGAAGAGGTATCCCAATTCGCGCGGGAGTTCAAAATCGAGAATCAGGGCTAAAGCCCTCCAGATCTTCTTGTTTGCCAAACCCCACCCTAAAGGGTGGGGGCATAACCCGCTAAATCTAGTCATCCCGACCTTAAGGTCGAGGGTACCTTTCCGGGTCAAATTCTATCTCTCCGACCTTTAGGTCGGAGTACCGAGTTGAACCCCGCAACAGAAAGCCGTACGTTTCCTCATGACATTCAGGTTCGCTCTCTTCACGCTGCTGTCCCTGCTCCTTCTCTCTGCAGCCGCTCCTTCGCAGGAGAATCTCGCCGACTCCGTGAAATCCGAGTTTCTGCACGCGTGGAACGGCTACAAGAAATACGCATGGGGTCACGACGCGCTGAAGCCCCTCAGCAAAACACCCCGCGACTGGTATTCCTCGTCGCTTTACATGACGCCCGTCGATGCGTTCGACACGATGGTCCTCATGGGCCTGCAGAACCAGGCGGCGGAGGCGAAGAAGCTGATCCTGGATAGTCTTTCGTTCGACAAGGACATGGAAGTTCAGTCCTTCGAAATTACGATCCGACTTCTCGGAGGGCTCCTCTCCGCCTACCAGCTCGACGGCGACCCACGGTTCCTTCGCCTCGCCGAAGACCTCGGCAATCGCCTCCTTCCCGTCTACGATTCTCCGACCGGAATGCCGTACCGGTACGTGAATCTGAAAACGCATAAAACCCGGGACGCGAGAAATAACACGGCCGAGATTGGGACCGCGCTCCTCGAATTCGGCACGCTCTCCAAACTGACGGGCCGGAAAGAGTTCTACGATAAACCGAAACTCGCTCTCATCCAGCTCTTCAACCGCCGTTCGGCCATCGGGCTCGTCGGAACGTGGATTGATGTTGAATCCGGAAAATGGCTGGACAAGACGAGCCACATCGGCGGTGCGATAGACTCGTACTACGAGTATCTCATCAAATCGTGGCGGCTCTTCGGCGACCCGGACTGCAAGGCGATGTGGGATGCGAGCATCGCCGCGGTGAACAAATACGTGGCCGACACAGCGAAGGGGGATCTTTGGTACGGTCAAGTAGACATGGAAACCGGAAAACGAACCGGCACGGAGTTTGGGTCGCTCGAGGCGTTCTTCCCGGCCGTGCTGTGCCTGGGGGGCGACACGGATCGTGCTGTGGCTCTGGAGGAATCGTGCGTCAAGATGTGGTCGATCGCCGGCATCGAACCCGAGGAAATCGATTACTCAAAGATGAAGATCGTCGAGCCGCAGTATGTTTTGCGGCCGGAAATCATTGAATCGGCGTACTATCTCCTTCACTTCACCAAACAGGAGAAATACAAAAAGTTGGGCAATCTGTTTTTCACGGACATCCGACTCAACTGCCGGACCGAAGACGCGTACGCCGCTCTCAGGAATGTGACCACCGGCGAGAAATCAGACCAGATGGAGAGTTTCTTTTTTGCCGAAACTTTGAAATATTTGTATCTGATATTCGGGCCTCCGGAAACGCTCCCCTTCGACGAGGTGACGTTTGGGACAGAAGCCCATCCGTTGAGGAAGACGTGGAAGGACTGACATGACACGCGCTGAGCAGAGAAAATTGATCGAAGAGCTTCGCCTTCACACGAAGAAATTCAGCGCGGCGGAAGCATCCGACTTTGAAATGATGGTGAAAAGAGATAAGGATGACGAAGACCTCGACACACTTACGCGGGACCGATTGCTCGCATTGCATGAAAAGCACTGCCCGAGGCGTTCGAAATCCGAGATCGAGGATCGGTGGAAAAAAATAACGGAAGGGAAGAAGTGATGAAGTACAGAGTGTTGGGTCGAACGGGCATCAAGGTATCCGAGGTCGGCTATGGCGCCTGGGGGATTGGCGGGGAACTTTGGTCCGGTTCCAGGGACGACGAATCGATGAAGGCATTGCGCACCGCGGTGGACGAGGGCCTTAATTTCATCGACACCGCTCTCGCATACGGCAACGGCCACAGCGAACGGCTGATCTCAAAACTTCTCAAAGAGCATCCAGGAAAACTTTCCGTCTCGACCAAGATTCCACCCAAAAACGGACAATGGCCTGCCGCTCCGAATAGCAAGCTCCGGGATGTTTTTCCCCACAAATATATCATAGAATGTGTCGAGAAGAGCCTGAAAAACCTCGCGGTTGACCGCCTTGATATCGAGCAATTCCATGTCTGGAATGACGATTGGGCAAACGACAATGAATGGTGGGATGCGATCCAGTCGCTCAAGGAACAGGAAAAAATACGTTTCGTGGGAATTTCGATCAACGACCATCAGCCGGAGAATGCGATCGAAACCGGAAAAACCGGCCGCATCGATTCGTACCAGGTCATCTTCAACATCTTCGACCAGTCTCCGATCCGGAAGCTATTTCCATTCTGTCAGAAGGAAAACATCGGGATCATCGTCCGGGTCCCTTTCGATGAAGGGTCGCTCACCGGAAGTATCACGCTTGACACGAAGTTCCCTCCGTCTGATTTCCGTCATAAATATTTCACCGACGAGAGAAAAAAAGAGGTCGTGCGACGTGTCGCAAAACTGAAGGACTTCCTGGGAAAAGAAGCCGCGACGCTCCCGGAACTTGCGCTCCGATTCTGTCTCTCCTTCCCTCCGGTTTCAACGATCATCCCGGGAATGCGGACAAGCAGGAATGTGCTCGCAAACTGTGCCGTTTCCGACGGACGATTCCTATCCCCCTCGCTTCTCGAAGAGCTTCGCGAGCACGCCTGGGACAGAAACTTCTACGATTAACGGCCGGCTTCTCTTTCGGCTATTCGAGACACCGTTGTAGCATCCCCCCGGTCGACCATTTGACTTCCTGCGGCTTGTCGGCGGTGTCGAAGCAGGGTCATCTGGCATGGATGCAAAAAAAAAGCCCCGCGGGAGGTGAACCCGCGAGGCGATGGCGTGAGAAAAAGAAACGAACGCCGTCCGGCCTGAATTATTTCAGAAGGAGCATCTTCCTCAGCAGTTGTTTGCCCCCGAATTCCAGCCGCGCAAAGTAGGTCCCCGACGACGTCTTTGACGCATCAAACGTCGCCTGCTGGTAGATTCCCGACTTCACATCCGCGTCGACGAGCGTTGCGACTTCCCGTCCGAGGATGTCAAACACCTTCAGCGAGACATACCCATCACTCGGAACTGTAAACTGGATACTCGTAACTGGATTGAAAGGGTTGGGATAATTCTGGCTGAGCGTGAAGACTTTGGGAGCCGAACCGACGTCGACTTGCATCGTGATCGAATATTTGAATGCTCCGGTGCGGTCGACTTGCTTAAGGCGATAGGAATAGAGGCCGGGAGCAAGGTTCGGGTCGACGAATGAGTATTTCTTGAGTTCCGTGCTCGTACCTGCGCCTTGGACGAATCCCGCGCTCACCCATCCTGCACTCATCAAGCCGGAATCCGAGTTTGCTTCACGTTCTACATCCCACCCCTCATTGTCCACTTCGGTTGATGTGTTCCACCGTAGCTGAACGGTGTTACTGATGGGGCTCGCGGTAATGGACGCGAGTTCAACCGGCAGTGGTGTCCCGCCCGGATTTTGCCACGCCAGGTAAGGGTATCCGTCGTTCGTCGCGCCATCCATGAACCAAATTGACGTGCCCCATCCGGCATCGGTAAACGTTGACTGCGTTTTCATTTGCGTTGTTGTCTTACCGGTCCCGCCGGCGCTGGATGACTGGCCGGAAGTCTGAGTATCCCAAAAAGAGCTGTTGACAAAACCACCGTTCGCTCCAACCAGACCGCCGATGCTGCCGCCGCCGCTGATGTTCCCCGTGCTGTAGCACGTGTCGATTGTTCCGTTTGAGCCTTCGATATACCCCGCAAATCCTCCGACGACAATGCCGGCATTGCTCACGACATTGCCTCTGCTGTAACTGTTATTGATTATGCATGAAGCGAGATTTTCGCCCACAAACCCGCCGATGTAACTACCCCCTTGAACGTTTCCCGTACAATAACACTTGTTGATGTTTCCGCCGCTATAATTTTTCCCGACAAATCCCCCAACATTTTCACTGCTACTGCTGTCAATCACATTTCCGGTAGCGTAGGAGTTCGTAATGCTCCCTCCCGAGCCGCCTTCGTTTTCGCCGGCGAATCCTCCAATTTCGAAGCCGCCGGAGCTTCCGCCGATATTTCCTGTACTGTAACTGTTGCTTATCGCAGTTTCCTGGCTGTACCCTATGAAGCCGCCCATCAAAGTGGCGCTGGTCGAATTGAATGACACGGTGCTATAACAGGAATCAATCGTCGAGTTTATCGCTTCTCCCACCAGGCCGCCTAAGTATTGTGCGCCGACGCCGATTGCCCCCGCTGTTGAACAGTTCGTAATCAACCCGTTGGCGGAATATCCCACCAAACCTCCCACATTCGTATATCCGGTAATATTGATATTGGTAAGATGGAGATTTTTTACTCCGCCGCTGTTGAAACAACTGAACATTCCGACCATGTCTTGACTAGTCCTGTAAATGTACAGACTGTCGATGGTATGTCCGTTTCCATCATACACACCGGTGAAAGGCAAATTCGTGTAATTCCCGATCGGCTGGAATCCTTGGCCGGAATACCAGCTCGATGTTGGAGATGCATTGATATCCGCAGTCTGCTTATAGTAGTGGTTGTAACCAACATCGCCAAAACGAGCTATCCAGTCCTGCATCCAAGCAAGGTTATCCAATGAAGCGATGAGGTACGGATCTCCGATCGTTCCGCTCCCGGAGGGCTGTACTTCCGTTTGCGACGACGCGTTTTCCGCAATGCACAGAACAATCATCACCGCCACCATCGAATGTGCGTACCGAATCCTCATCATGTGTTCCTCCTCTCAGGGAATTGAGTTAGACCTGTTTTCTTTTCGCGCATTTTCATCAAGACTTCGTAGCACTCCACGACATGGCGACAGCGATCAGTGGTCTTCTGCGTTGGGCCTCGGCAGGAGCGGACCGATTGATGAACATAAATCTAACGAAGCGGTATCCGATTCGCAAATTTGAGAATGCGAGAATGCCGGGCAAAATCAATGATTTCGCGAAGCTATCGGGTGAATAACATCCGCGGAGAAAGACGTCTTCCCTTTCGGGTGATGGTCGCAATCCCGCGTCGCGCGCGTTACGGAAGCTTGCGATAACGATTCACTTCCGACGCTCTGCCGCGGCTTCATTTCAGGAGCAACATCTTTTTGAGCAGTTGTTTGCCCCCGGATTGGAGCACAGCGATGTACACGCCGGAGGAGACTCGGGTGGCGTCAAAAATTGCTTGCTGATACACGCCGGCCTGCCTGGTGTCGTCCAACAACGTGGCGACCTCGCGACCCAGGATGTCATAGACCTTCAGGGTGACATGGCCGTCGTGTTCGAGCGTGAACTCGATCGTCGTCGTCGGGTTGAACGGATTGGGGTAGTTCTGGCTGAGAGCGAAGACCCTGGGGGCAGACCCGATTTCCACCTCGACGAGCCGTGAGTACTCCGAGGTGCCATCCCTGTCCGATTGCTTCAACCGGTAGGAGTAGAATCCCGGCGCAAGGCCGCGATCGGTAAAGGAATACTGAACCGGATGCGTGCTCGTCCCTGCGCCTTTCACAAAGCCGGCCGTCTCCCAGTCCGTCTTCGGCGTTCCGGGATAGCCGATGGCCTCTCGTTCCACTTGCCATCCTTCGTTGTCAACTTCCGTCGAAGTTTGCCACTGGAGTACGGCGTTCAATCCCTGGGCAGCGGCCTTCAAAGATGCAAGCTGCACGGGGAGAGGTCCTGCCGTCATGAACGTCAAATCCGGCGTTGTCGTCGCTCCGGCCGCATTGGTGGCTTCCAGTGAATAGTGATAGGTTGTCGAAGATGCGAGCCCGGTCAGCGCGGCATGTACGGAGCATTCCCGCGTAACGCTGGTCCATGCAGGACTACCCACCAGCGTTCCGTTGAACCCATGGCCGCTGGCATCATGCGCAATGGTGCCGGATCCGTCGTTGCATTGCCAATAGCCCACGAGCGAGGAATAGTACGGATGATACGCTGCAATATTCCTGTTCATCCATTCTTGAATCGTTGTGCTGTCCAGGGCGGCATTCCAGATGCGGACCTCGTCGATCAGTCCGTCGAAGTTTCGCGAGGATACCTGCGCATTCGACCCGATGGAGACGGCGTACGAGTCGGTGGACAGGGAACCTGTCACGGCGGCTTCCGCGTCGAGCGTCCCATCCACATACAGGTACTTGTTCGACCCATCGTATACGGCGGCGAAGTGATGCCAGTCCCCGTCGTTCACGTTGGCGGATCCCTGCAGGTCCTGATTGGACAGACCGTTGGTGCCAAAATCGAGGTTGTCGGTGCCGTTGTAGCGCTGTACGCGCCACGCGCCGTCTCCTTTCGTGACAATCGCCTGCCATCCGTCCGTAAACGACGACACCTTGAACCATCCTTCGATCGTGAACTGGCCCGTGAGGTTGAACGACGAAGATGTTCCCGCGTTGACCGACGTGCTTGTCCCGTTGAAGGACAGGGCTGTTCCCGGATCGTCCACGGTGTCGGCAGAAGAGGCACTGCCATAGGCGGAACTGGTTCCGTAGAGGAACTGAACGGAGGAGCTTGACCCGTTCGGGATGACGGTTGCATACAATGTTGCAGAGCTCATCGTTGTAGCTGACACGGACTCTCCCACCACCAGCGGTTGGGCCGTCACTTCCACGGCCAGGCCGAAGGGGTCCGACAGGTTGTCCGCGACGACTTCCGGTCCCGTTCCGTCGAGATTCGATCGTTCAATCCGCGGGGAGGTCAAGGATCCTCCGAGTTCCGTCCAATAGACTTTGCCGAACGTCTTGTCGAGCGCGATTGCATAGGGTGAACTGGCGTTGGAAACAAGAGCGGTGATATTGGTAACGCCCGATCCGCCGCCGATGAGGTCTCCCCTCTTGATTGTTCCCGCGGGATTGTTGCATTCGGTCCAGTAGATTCTGTTCTGAATCATGTCGAGAGCGATCCCCACGGGGTTGGTGAGTCCCGAAGTCACCGTTTCGATGGTCGTGCCATCCGTGTTGGAGCGCTGGATGGTCCCGGTCGCATCGCTGGTCCAATAGACTTTGCCATCGACCGTGTCGACCGCGATTCCCCGGGGCGTGGTGGATGAGTCGTGCAGCGCGTAGAAGTTGATCATGACGGACATCCCGGTTCCGTCGAGGTTCGAAGAGTAAATCCTGGGCCCCAGGATGAGATCCGTCGAGGTCCAGTACAGCCTGCCGTGTTTGAGGTCGAGCGCGACTCCGCGGAATGTGCTGGCATTACCCGAGATCGAGTCGGTTGTCGACAGATCGAACGCAGACCGGAATACGTTTGCCGCGTCATAATTTCGGTTGACCCAGAATACCATTCCCGCGGCGGTGTCAATCTGAATGCCTTCCGGCATCAAGGACGAACGACCGTCAGGGGCGACTTCCCCGATGATTGTCCCGTTGGATGTGGCGCGCCATATCCCGGAGCTCCCGTACGTGCCCTGTGTCCAGTAAATGCCCTGGCCGAACCCGGCTGCCGTGAAGACAACCAGAAGTATCGCCAGCGAAGTCATATCGTGAAAGTACTTATTCAAGATTATCGCTCCTTTCCTGTCGAGCCCGATATTCCCTATTGGACGGCGATAATGAATTTCAGGCCCAGGTACGGCATCATGTTATTGTGAGGCTGGCTGCTGCCCGTGCTGTCCATCGCCGTGGAGATCATGGAACCTGTCGCCGTCGTGGCAAACATGGGAATGCCCGCGGCATTTCTTGCAATTCCGAGCCCGGACGGACTCACAGAGGTTCCTGCGGCACTATCTGCCATGAGAACGTGCGTGTGGGATGGAATCTGGCTGATGGTCAATGTCACGGTTGACTGGCCGCCGCTCTGGCCCAACGAATAATTTGACAGGCCGGACCCCTGCCCCGCACCGGGAGCGATCCTCCCGTTGAGATTCGGCAGTGCGAGTGTCGTTGTTCCGTCGCCGCCGTATGTTGTACCGATCAAGCCAAACAGCGTCGAGTAAGCCGATATCGGCAACGTCTGGCCGTTGCACTCCATCCAATGGACAGGAACAGTGTTGAAGGAGACAATCTTGATGTCGCCGACCCGGTATGTCTGTGCCTCAGAGGTGGCCACCATGGCCAGAAGAGCCAGCCCTGCCAGTACCAGATGCATCGTGCTGTGCGCGGCTTTAGCGTTCTGCCTGCATGCGGTTTTCGTCTTCATGGCGTCACCCCCGAGACACAAATGATGAAGTGCAGAGCAAGGAACGGTTGGCGATTCTCATGGGACTGTCCGCCTCCGGCTGTCGTGAGAAACGCGGTTCCCATCGTCCCGCCGGACGTGGCCCCGTACATCAGGTCCGCCGCCGCGTTCCGCGCAGGTACGGCACCCATGGGGTTCGTTGTCGTCGCCACGGCGGAGGAGACCCCGAGAGAGTGCGTGTGCTTCGGCATCTCGCTGACCGTGAGCGTGTGCGATTCCTCACCGCCGGTATCGCCGGGTGCATAGGCACCGCCGCTGTTCGCACAGAGGGGAACCCTGCTCCGCAGGTCTGGAACGGCGAACGTCGAAACGCCGTCACCGCCATATGTCGTCCCGATCAGTCCGAACAACGACGAGTACGTGCTCACGCTCAAGAGCTGTCCGTTGCAATCGACCCAACCCACCGGAGTGACGTCGAAGCCGGCCAGCCGGATTTCACCCACATAGGCATCGGGCGTCGCCACCGAGCCCGAGGATTGCGGAAAAACCCCCTGCGCGGCAATCATATAGTTTACGGCAAGATACGGTTGGATATTTGTGTGGGACTGACCGCTTCCGGTCGAGGTCACCGTCGAGGACGACATCGCCACCGCCGGGCTGGTGCCGTACGAGGGGATCCCCGGGTATTTTGCAAGCAAGGCCGCAACCGGCTTGGAGGTCGTTCCGGGCAGGAGATCGACTTCGACCGAGTGGGTATGCGAAGGAATCTGGTTCACTGTCAGGGTTACGGATTCCACGCCGCCGGTCTGTCCGAGCGTGTATGACGACAAGCCGGTGCCCTGTCCGTAGCCGACGGGTACACGACCCCGCAGGTCGGGGAGACCGAATGTCGTCGATCCGTTTCCTCCGTAGTACGTTCCCAACAGGGAAAACAGCGCCGTATACTGTGTGATGGGGAGTGTCTGTCCCTGACAGAAGTACCAGCCGGATGGGGCTGTCGTTGCCGCTGTCATTCGAATTTCTCCGAGAAATATCTCGCTTTGTGCCCGGGTCTCACGACTCAACAAGAGCATCATGGCTGTCAGGCACCAGAAGACTCGATTTCGGGTTATCATGGACCGCTCCTTTCTCACCTCGAAGAGATTTTGAAGGCTGAATTCAGAATTCCGTATTCGTGTTTTTCCGTTGCGCATGATGTAAGGAACTCAATGAACATCGAAAGAGGTATTGGTACTGATGAGTATTCTGCTAGGCACTAGTACCTAGGCGGGTGCGAGGATAACAACAGCTAAGGAAGCAGAGGAACGGCGAAGCGAGAGGAAAAAGGGGAAATCCCCATAGCCTGCAGGCCGTGACAGACCATGGGAGGGTCTGAGGATGATCTGCGCAAGACTTAAGGAGCCAGATCGGATCCCGGCACAGGATGGCCGGGATCACCGCGGAAAAAAGTGATTACTTGACCATCAGCATTTTCTTTATGAGTTGTTTCCCGCCCGATTGCAGGAAAGCGAAGTAAATTCCGGAAGAAAAGCGGGAGCCATCAAACACGACTTGCTGGTACTCTCCTGCGTTCCGGCTCTCATCCAGCAATGTCGCGACCTCGCGACCCAGGATGTCATAAACCTTCAGGGTGACATGGCCGTCGTGTTCGAGCGTGAACTCAATCGTCGTCGTCGGATTGAAGGGGTTGGGATAATTCTGGCTGAGCGTGAAAATTCTGGGAGCGCTTCCGACGTCCACGTGCACTTCCTGCGAATACTGGAAGGCCCCCGACCGGTCCATCTGTTTGAGGCGGTACGAATAGAGTCCTGCAGAGAGGCCGCGGTCAACGAACCCATATTGCAGCGGATGGGTGCTCGTACCGGCCCCTTTCACATAACCAACGGAGGACCATTTCAAATTTCCAATTGTCAATTGTTGATTTGGTAATTGGGAGCTGTTTGCGGCTTGCTGAACGCTGACCGCTGATTGCTGAACGCTGATCGCTGCCCGCTGTATTTCCCATCCTTCATTGTCCACCTGGGTGCTTGTTGTCCATTTGAGCTGGGCGGTGAGCCGGTCGGATGTTGCGGTGAAAGTCGCCATCTGGACCGGCAAGGAGTTGTCGGAGCCGGCGCCGATGGAGAACTGGCTGAACGAGCTGACCGCCGTCTGCGAGAATGTGTGATTGGAAACATTCTGCGCGAAATTCCCCGTCACGTCGACCCACGGACTGTCCGCTTCTTCACGCTCCAAAACTTTCAGTCCTGATTCATTCTGGACTCCCGGCAGGCTGCGGTAGCTCAGTGTGATGTTTGCCGTGTCGGTTCCGAACTCGAAAGCGCCCCAGATAACCGGCCAGCGTTTGTTAACGCCGGAAGGGAATGTCTCGCTCGTCACGGCGGTATCGGTTGGCGAACCATAACTATAGAGCCCCAGGTAGTTCAGGCTGTCCGCCTGGGAGGTGATTGTGGCGGAGACATTGCTGCCGGACTGTCCCGCGCTGTCTGCAGAGGATGAAGCGTCGTACGTGCCGTACTTGCCGACGGGCACTACCGAAGTTGCCCACGTCGGGCCGTTCGTCAGTGTTCCGTTATTTCCTCCTACCGAATCGGCGGCGACGGTACCCGACCCTTCATTGAACTGCCAGTAGGCAACCAGTCCGGTCTCGGTTCCAGTCAGGGTCTGACACATGTCGGCACGGATCTGTTGTTCCGACCGACCGATATTCCAAACTCTGACCTCATCCATCTTCCCGTTGAAGAAGTTGCAGTTGCAGTTACCCGGAGCCTGTTCACCGATCGCAAACACTCCCGTATTCGTCGTGAGCGCGCCGGGCGCCGTATGCTGGCTCAGCAGTGAGCCGTTGAGATAGAACTTAACCCCGTTAGTTCCCGTCTGGAAGACAACCGCCACGTGCGACCACGTATTGAGCGGAACGCTTCCCGCACTGTAGATCCATCCCCAGGCCGAAGACAGCCCGAGTCCCGTTTGTCCGTTTGGGAGGATTTCGAACAGGTAGTTGTAATTTCCCTTGTCGATGACCGCCATGTTGCCGCTCCCCGTCGGATAGACCCAGGCCTCGAACGTCAGGTTGTCCGTCAGTTGAAGGGAGGAATTGTCGGGAACGGAAACGTATTGGCTGC
>DATJYV010000063.1:0-10430 GCA_035499415.1 Bacteroidota bacterium | reverse complement strand
TCGGGAAGCTTGAGGGCGCTCGCAGCGATGCCGTTGAGCGTTTCATCGCTGAACGAGGAGATCCCTTCCTTGATATTGTAGAACACTTCGTGCCGCCAGCCGAGGCGTTTCTGCCAACGCTTTTGATACTCGCCGAGGCGGCGAAGGTCGTTCGACCGAACCGCCTCCGCCGCGACCTGCCCGGCGATCATGCCGCCGATCATGCCGCTGATGATGCCGCCGCCGGAAGTAGGGTTCACCTGGTGGGCGGCATCCCCGACGAGCAAGACCCGGTTCTTGACGATGGTGTCGCACGTCTTCGCGCACGGGACGCCTCCCGCGATGTGCGTGAGAACTGCCGCGCCCGGAAAACGGCGCTCGATGAATTCCTGAAGATACCGGATGGCCGATTTTTTCTTGGCACACTCGACGCTGATTCCGAGGCCGACATTGGCTGTGTTCTTCCCCTTCGGAAAAATCCAGAGGTACCCGCCCGGAGCAACCGCATCGCCAAAGTAAAAATCGAGAACATCCTCTTCGACCTCGATCCCGGAGAGGGTCATTTGCGCACAACTTTCCATGTCGCGGATGTGGCACGTCGTGTCGATCCCCGCCCATTTACCGACGCGGCTTTCCACGCCGTCAGCGCCGACGACGACGCGGGAGCGAATGTCGACCTTCCGGTCTTTGATCAGTGCGCGCACACCGACTGCGTTCCCCTCCGCATCTTTGACCAGGTCGTACGCATACGCCTTGGTGACGACCTCCGCGCCTTCTTCCGCCGCAAGTTTGGCAACTTCATAGTCGAAAATCCGTCGCTCAAGCACGTACCCCGCACCGTCGAGCCGCGGGATGACTTCCGTGCCGTTGGGGGCGACGAGCCGAAATCGGGTCACCGTCGAGCCGATGAATTTCTTATCGGGCTCAATGAATTGGACAAGGCCGTCGTGGCTCACCGCTTCGCCGCACCGGACCGGATAGCCGACATCGCGGTCCTTCTCGAGCATGAGCACGCTCGCACCGCCCGCCGCGGCATAGCGCGCCGCCGTCGAACCCGCCGGACCAGCTCCCACCACGATCACGTCATACCCGTCTTTCATGTTACGTGTTCAAATACATCGGAATGTCGCGAGGAAGGTCCGCAACTCCCTCGCGATGGAATTCGATGACCTCCCACGGGCAGGCCCATACACATTTGCGGCAATTCGTGCAGCGTTCATCGATGATGGATATTTTCGACTCCATCAGTTCAATGGCGTCCTCCGGGCAGACGCCCACGCAGCATCCGCAGAAGTCGCACTTCCCCGGCACGATGTGGATCATCAGGGGCGTTTTTCGCTCAGTCGTCACTTCGTTCACAATAAATCAAGGTAGAAAGAGAGGGGAAGAAAATCAATGAATGAGCGTGGGAGAGAAGTGACGACGCGAGCGGGATGTATCCTGACTCGCGTGCCATGAGAAGCCGTCTCAAGAATGCAAAACGTCATGCTGGAATGGCCTGCCCTCCACAGTTCTTCAGGTTGTCCCGGCACTTCTCTTTTTCCCTTCCTTGAAAGCTTTCGCGAAGATTTTGCCCAGAACTGCCGTGTTCACGTCGCTGAGCGCCTTGATATACAGACACCCTTTTCCGGTTTCGTATGTTCCCAGTCTCGAGAGTTCATCCTGAACATTCTTCACTCCCCCCGTGAGATAGATGCTGATATTTTGTTTCCTCGGCGAAAAGCCGATGATCACCGTGTCCCCCTCTCGTCCACTTTCATACACATAGTGATATGATCCAAACCCCACGATCGCGCTTCCCCACATGACGGGCTCGGATTTCGAAACCTTCTCCATCATGCCGGCAATCTCAAAACAATCGACGCGCAATTGCTTGTCTTTGATTTTGTTCAGGAAGGATCGAACCTTATTCCTCGTCGGCCTGGTTTTGTTCTCTGACATTCAAATTTTTCCTGCGCTTTGTGGATTCGACGGTGCTTGTCAGTCTGTCAACGATTCTTGTTCTCTTTCGGCGGATTGGGTTTTGGCGCAGGACGAGGCGGAGGCGGCGCCTGAAAACTGGCTGATCGTTCGGCCGCCCGTTGCCGGACTTGACTGTCATGTACGACTGCCTGTTGCGGTGGTGGTTGGGGCGCAGCCTTCCACGCATTTTGATCCCGTTGTTGCCAGCCCTGGGGGGTGCTCCGCAAAATGACTCCTTCGGGAGTCGCGTAGACGTTGTTTTCCCTGGGAGAAGGACGCGTGACGATCTTGGGCGCGGGAGTGATAACCGGTGCCGGGCGTTCCGGCAACGGCGGGGGAGCGGGCCGGGGCATCGGTGGGGCTGGATTTCGGCTGGGCGTTGTTGTCCGCGTTGCGCCTGTCGATCGCGACGTCTGCCCGTTTCCGACGGGACGTGTTATGCCGGCCCCTCTCTGATCGTAGAGCGTGGCCGACCGCTGGACGCCCGAAGTTCGCCGTACCTCTTGCGGCGTTCTTAGTACAGGCGCGCTCACCGTTGCCGGCCGGTATGCAGGGTTGTATCCTTCGCGATAGGTCGGCGTCTTCACGGAGCGGTAGGCAGGATGGGTTTCCGCCGGACCCCACCACCCGGTGTGCACGACTTTTGATTCGCCCACAAACCATCCATGCGGCTGACGCCATCCGGCACCAAAAGACCAGCCGGACGGGTCGTAGTGAACACCGAACCCCCAGGTCAATGGCCGCGAATAATAGACATGCTTGTACCATGGTTGATAATGGTACCCCGTTCCATACACAACCGTCCTGCCATAAACATAACACCCCGTGTATCCTGCGGTGTATCCCACATAAACGATGTCGGGCGTGCTTGAATACACGCGGACGTAGCGGACACAATAGTCAGGACAACTCGGAGGGATGGAATAGATGACTTCGGGGACATTGACGCAGACGCTCCACGGTCCATTCGGAGATTCGCCTTCAAACCAGACTCCCCGGTCGCAATCGTAATACCGTCCGTTGACGCGAATGACGGCCGTCGAGGCATTGAGCGCGTAATCCATTCCTGTGTTCTCGATCGGCTGAAATTGCGGGTCTCCGTCGTACTCCACCTGCGATGTCGCCTGCCAGCGATCCACCTCGGCCATTTGCGGAATCTGTGCATCATAGATTGCTTCTTTCGCAGGCAGCGTGCCCGGGACGCTCGCAAGCACGTCATCGTCCGGCGACCCGGGAGGTATCCTGGCGAAATCTGCGGGAAGCTTGTCGGGTGCAACAGACGTCCATGGGCCGGACATTTGCAATGCACTAAACCAGCGGCCGGAGATGAGAAGGAAATACTGCTTTGTATCCGTATCGACAAACACCCGGCTCGGCGTGTTGCTCGCATAGAGAAGAGCGGTCCCTTCGATGGCTTCAAAATGGATCGGGCCGTCGGTGGAAATCAATTCAGCCGGCACCGTGCTCACGACAATCTCCGGCACCTGCCCGGTGCTCGCCATGAGGTCGTTCGTCGTTGAATCGGCGCTCGACTGTTCGTCAGTCGGCGTGCTGTTGAAGAGCTCGACAACCGACTGCGGAGGTGCGTCCGTCGGCTGCCATGGACCGTTGACCACCGGCGCGCTGAACCAGATGTCGCCTCCGTGCAGATAAAACGCATTGGTCGCCGGGTCTTGCACCAGGAAATAGGGGGTATTGACCACCCGTTTGAGAGACGTACCTTCGGGGGAAAAGAAAATCGGATCGCCGTCAATCTGTACCAGCACAGCGGGATGATCCATGATGATGATTTTCGGGGGATTCGATTCGAGTTCGTGCGCGCTTTCTCTTTCTTTCTGCGCCGTGTCGACACTCTCGAGGAGCAGGTCGAGAGAAAACGTGAGGTCAAGCCGGGGGATCATCTCTTCCAATGCCTCCGCAATCTTTGCAGTGTCCACATCCGTCCCCGCCGGGAACCTGGTCCTTCGTACTTCCATCTCTTCAAGCGTGACTGTCCGCGTCGGGCGGTCTATCAAGACTTTGCAATTCACCCATATCGCTCCGTACACCGACTCGGTCTTCCCCACCGGAACGATGGAGATCGCAGCACGGGCTCTCAGGGAATTTCCCGAGTACGATTCAATCTGGGGCTGGTACATCGTGATCGTTCCCTCCGAACTGACAACCTCGCGTGGCCAATCGTCCGCGAAGAGCATTGTCAACGGACATACGACAAGCGCCATGAAAACGTATTTCATCTTGTTTCTCCTTCCTTTGACGTGGTCTTCAGGAGGACCGAGTCCAAGTCGTCCCGCCGGATGACCCGCCGTGAATGGCTCTGTTGTTCAGTTCCCTCATCAGCCCGCGCCGTTGTTGTTTTCCGGGAGCGGTCGGTTTGCAAACGCGCACTCGAATCATACATCATAGTTCAATTCAATTTCATTCCTCTTTTGATCTGCAAGATACCGGCCGCTCCCCCGGATTCCTTTCAAATTTCCCGTACCTGAATCCGCGACTATTTCCAGAGCGGATTTCGCCGAACCTCCCTCGAACGTACCGTGATCTTCAATGACAAAACTTCCTTCACGTCCCTTCACTGTTCCGACAAATCTCATCAATCCAATATAGACGGCGGATGATTTGTGCGGGTCTTTGACATCAAAATATTTGTAAAACATCAGATATTCCATGGCCGATCTACCGCTGATCTCTCCCGTCATGGTATATTCTACCGATGCTTTTGTCATTTTCATTTCGGGCGAGATTTGCTCGTATGGAGCCTCCTCCCATTTTTTTACGGCGTATGTTCCTTTTGCTATCATGGTTTACTCCGTCATTGTCCTCTCATGGTCGAATCACCGATTCATCCAACGAACGTCATCATTCACCGTGGTGTGTCCTCCGGAATCAACTTGGACGATTTCAGATGCGTCCCCTCATCTCCGGAATACCCGTTCAGGGTCAGAAGTTCCCGCGTCAATGTGATTCCCCGTTTTCCGACCGCGAGACAACGCAATCCGTCTATTCTCTGGGAAGAGATAACCCCTGCTCAAGCTCCTTCATGGCCTGAAGGAGTTCCTGCTGTTTGCGCAGGAACGGCATCGCTTCACTTCCCCGTTTCTGCGCCTCTTTGAGCCCCGCCTGGTTCTCGTCCAGTTTTTTCTGAAGAACCGCGCGCTTCAGAACGCGAATCGCTTCGCGGGCAACCTGCCAGGGATCCGGCTCGTCGATCTCGTGCTCCATGTTCTTCCATCCTTCGCTCAGCTCGTACTTGCTCAGGACAATGTCCGAGATCAATTGTCGCTCCTCGTCCGACATGAGCTCGTTCAGAAGCTCGGTCTCGCTGGCCGGGTTTCCGCTTCGCGGCGACTCGCCGATTTTCCGAAGGATCGACTTCGCCCGGTCATTCGTGAGGTCGTCGGGCAGAATGTTCGAAGAAACGTACCTTGCAAGTTCTGCGTCCCCTTCGAGCAGCGCTTTGATGAGGTCGCGCTCGGCCGGGGACAGGGACGCAGGTACCTCCGGACGATTACCGCCATCCGTTTTCGATTCCGCTTCAACGTTCGGGAAATTCCCCTTCGCCGACCCTGGCCTGCGCACCGGCGAGAGCCATCGCTCCAGCTCACGATGGAGCACGCTTTCGTAAATGTCGTACTTCCCGCTCACGTCCTTGAGATAAAAGTTCCGCTTCAACTCATCCTTCATCTTCGCAATCGATTGCACGATCGACCGCACGGCTTTTGTTTTTCCTTCGGGTGTCGCGAAGGCGCCCGAGGCAAGGAATTCCTGCGCTTTGAAGTCGATAAATGACACCGCCTTCCCGATCCGTTCCCGGAATTCCGCTCCCCCGTGCGTCCGCACGAACGAATCGGGATCCTCTCCCTGAGGGAGCGTCACGACTTCAACGTCGAAGTCGTGCGCGAGCGCCAGGTCCACGCCGCGCAACGTTGCGGCCGAGCCGGCCGAGTCTGCATCGTACACGAGCTTGATCTTTTTCGAATAGCGGCCGAGGAGATTGAGCTGTTCTTCGGTGAGCGCCGTTCCGCTCGAGGCAACGACATTTTGCACTCCCGCCTGAAACACGGAGATCAGGTCCGCATATCCCTCCACCATCAACGCACAATCTTCCTGCCGGATCGCATCCTTCGAATAAAACAATCCGTAGAGAAGTCTGCTCTTATTATAGAGCGGGGTCTCCGGCGAGTTGATGTATTTTCCCTGGACCGGGTCGTCGCTCCAAAGTTTGCGCGCCCCGAAGCCGACGACCCGTCCCGATGTCGAGAAGACCGGAAACATTCCGCGTCCGCGAAAATAATCGTAAATCCCTTCGCCGGTCTCGCGTGAGCGGACGAGCCCCGCCTTCATTAATTGTTCGGGGGTGACCCCCTCACCCTTCATGCGGTTGATCAGCGCGTCCCAGGAGTTGACCGAATATCCGAGGCCGAACAGATCGATCGTTTCATCCGTAAACCCCCTCTTCTTGAAATACTCCAGCGCTTTCTTCCCTTCCTCGGTTTCCCGCAGGTTCTCGTGAAAAATCCGGCCGGCGATTCTGCACGCCTGGTACAACCCCTCCAGCTCGCTCTGGCGCCCGGCATCCGCGGGCGATTCTTCGGCAATCGGAATTCCCGCCCGTGCGGCAAGCGAACGAACCGCCTCCGCGAACGAGACTTTCTCCAGATCCATCACAAACGTAAAGACGTTTCCGCCTTTGCCGCAGCCGAAACAATGATACATTTGTTTTTCGGCACTGACCGTGAAGGACGGGGTTTTTTCAGTATGGAACGGACAGAGGCCGGTGTAGTTCTTGCCGCGTTTTTTGAGCTTGACATGAGCGGAGACGATTTCGACGATATCCGACGCGCGCCGGACGTCATCGATCGTGGTTTGGGAGATGCGCATCGCATCATGAATGTAGAGAAAACAAAGGTGAAGAGAAAGGTGGAGGTCAGGGTCGAGGTTGAGGTTGAGGGAGAGGAACAGGGTGATGATCTAAATTGGCAAACCCGGAACAAAAGGAGACAACCCGGAGTGAAAATGGAATGATGGATGGAACCGTGACTGCGTTCGAGACGGAAGGATGGGTGGCAGGAAACAACCGCCCCCGGGGGTTCCGATCCCGGGGGCTTCGACGGAAGGTCCGAAGTCAGCGCATGTACGTCATGGCTTCCTGGACGGCACCGACAAACTCGCTGGCGGTGCTGTCAAAAATGTTGATGCTGCGCCGCGTGAATTTTTTCGGGTCTTCCTTCGACGGCTGGCTCGTCGTGATGGCAAGGTACTTGTTGTTATTCTTCGCCTCCTTGACGTCGAGGAAGTACGTTGTTTTTCCGGACTTCACCATTTTGTTGAACGGCGACTCGAGGTGAGCCCCTTCCTTCAGGGCTCCGAAGAAATCGTCCGCGGCGTTCGAGAAGAGGTTGATCGTGCGTCGCGAGAATTTCTGCGGGTCCTCCTTGGACGGAAAACTCGACGTAATCGTCAGGTATTTCGTGTTGTTCTTGGCTTCCTTGACGTCGAGAAAGTACGTCGTCTTTCCCGCCTTTACGGTCTTGCTGAATATGGCATCCATACATCCCCCTGTAGGTTAGTGTGTTGGTTGAGTGACTCAGCGGACACGCATCCGCTGATTTTATTTTTCTGATGACAAAATGAGACGGTGTCCGGAGCCCATCTCAAAAACACCGGCCAAAGCCATTGCGCGCCCGCCGGCAGGCGGGGACAAGTCGTCTTTGCCAGAGCGGCGCATCATCGCGATGAGAGTTGCCTATTGTTAGAATGAGTTCTGCGCTGATGACCTTAAGGGGAAGGACACGGGGAAGGGAGCGTGAAGCAGTTCGACGACAGATTCTAAAACATTTTCGAATCGATGTCAAGAAATTGTTCGAGAATTTTGAATCACGTCATCGCGTGATGTTGTTTTCGACGACACTTCACAAAAACAAAAAACCCCTCACGCGAATGCGCGAGGGGTTTCTGAAACGACCTGCGAAGGTCCGGCTTAATACATATCGCCGCCCATGCCGCCGTGCGGCATCGCGGGAGGAGCCTTTTCCTTTTCCGGCTTCTCGACGATGGTTGCCTCGGTTGTGAGCAGAAGGGCTGCCACGCTCGAAGCGTTCTCGATCGCGATGCGCGTGACCTTGGTGGGGTCGATAACGCCCGCCTTGATCAGGTTCTCGTACTTCTCCGTCAGCGCGTTGAATCCGAAGTCGTCCTTTCCGGCTTTCACCTCGTTGACGACGACCGACCCTTCGAGGCCCGCATTCGCAACGATCTGGCGAATCGGCTCTTCGAGCGCGCGTCGAATGATGTCGACGCCCGTCTTCTGGTCCGTGTGGTCGGTTTTGACTTCGTCGAGCTTCTTGATCACCCGCAGATACGCGACGCCACCGCCGGGGACGATGCCCTCCTCCACCGCAGCGCGGGTTGCATGCAGCGCATCCTCCACGCGCGCCTTCTTCTCCTTCATCTCCACTTCCGTCGAGGCCCCGATCTTCAGAACCGCAACGCCGCCGGAAAGTTTCGCCAGCCGCTCCTGCAGTTTCTCCTTATCGTAGTCCGACGTGGTCTTGTCGATCTGCTGCTTGATCTCGTTTATCCGCTTTTTGATATCGTCCTTCTTCCCCGCTCCTTCCACGATCGTCGTGTTATCCTTGTCGATCGTGACGCGCTTCGCCGTCCCCATATACGAAAGCTGCGCGTTTTCCAGTTTGAAGCCTTTCTCCTCCGAGATGACCGTGCCGCCGGTCAGGATGCCCACGTCCTCGAGCATCGCCTTCCGCCTGTCACCGAACCCCGGCGCCTTCACCGCGACGACTTTCAGCGTGCCGCGCAGCTTGTTGACGACGAGCGTTGCAAGCGCTTCGCCTTCGACCTCTTCGGCAATCACGAGGATCGACCGGCCGGCCTGGGCAACCTTTTCGAGAATCGGAAGAAGGTCCTTCATCGCGCTGATCTTCTTGTCGTGGATCAGGATGTACGGGTCTTCGAGAACCGCTTCCATCGACTCCGCATCGGTCACGAAGTACGGCGAGAGATAACCGCGGTCAAACTGCATTCCCTCCACGACGTCGAGCGTCGTTTCCGTTCCCTTCGCTTCCTCAACCGTAATGACCCCGTCCTTGCCGACTTTCTCCATTGCGTTTGCAATGAGGTCGCCGATGGCGCGGTCGTTGTTGGCGGAGATGGATCCGACCTGTGCGATCTTTTCCTTGTCGTCTCCGACCGTCTTGCTGATCTCCTTCAGTCCGTCGACCACCTTCTTTACCGCAAGGTCGATTCCGCGCTTCAGGTCCATCGGGTTCGCGCCGGCAGTCACGTTTTTCAATCCTTCCCGAACGATTGCCTGTGCGAGCACCGTCGCGGTCGTGGTACCGTCTCCGGCGACGTCGGATGTTTTCGACGCGACCTCGCGCACCATCTGCGCACCCATATTCTCGATCGGTTCCGTCAATTCAATTTCTTTTGCAACCGTCACCCCATCCTTCGTGATGGTTGGAGCGCCGAATTTCTTGTCGATCACCACGTTGCGTCCCTTCGGACCCAGCGTCACCTTCACCGCATCCGCGAGCTGGTCCACACCGCGTTTGAGCGCTGCCCGGGCGTCGGTGTTAAAATTAATCAGCTTTGCACCCATTGTTTGTTTCTCCTTTCCTTATTTGGGCATGATCGCGAAAATGTCGCTCTCACGCATGATGAGCAGTTCGTCTCCATCCACCGTCACCTCAGTCCCCGAATACTTTCCGTACAGCACCTTGTCTCCCGCCTTTACCTCCATCGCGATCATCTTGCCGTCGTCGGACGTGCGACCCGGACCGACTGCAATGACTTCACCCCAGACTGGCTTCTCTTTCGCCGTGTCAGGCACAATAATCCCACCCTTGGTCTTTTCTTCCGCCTGAGAGGGTTTTACCACAACACGGTCAGCCAATGGTTTCAGCTTCATAGGCCATCCTCCTTGCAATTTGTTGAGTTAGAACAGGTTATCGGATTTTCAGCCCGTTAGCACTCTACGGACTTGATTGCTAATAATATACGCTAAAGAGCCGCTTATGTCAAGTGGCTTGACGGGATAAAGCGGAAATGGAGGTGAAATGCGGAGGATTTACGAATTGAGGCGCTTGATGCGACGCTGAAAGATCCAGTCAATAGCTATCAGCATCAGCATCGAGAGCAGGGCAAGAGAATATATCCTGGCGGAGTGCGACGATTCAGATGTATAAGGGATTTGGCGGAGAGTCTGAAGAAAAGGCCAGTGGGATGGGGAGAGAAACCGGTCAATCTGCTCACCGACATATCCGAGGCTTTGCCCAACGACGGACAATTGCGATTGTTCCTCCGTTCGAGGCTGAGGGGAAAATCGTACGGTAATATATCCGATGGCGGCGAGCACGAGCGTCATCGCGATGACGTTTCCGAGATTGTCGACAACTTTTGCAACCCAACGTCCTTCGTTCGGGGGAAGAATTCGGGAAACGATTCGACTCAGAGCGGCATTTGACGTCCGC
>DATJYV010000062.1:0-13974 GCA_035499415.1 Bacteroidota bacterium | reverse complement strand
ACGCCTGCGGTGAGCTGTCGCATGAGGCCGGCACGAATCATCAACTGATGGCTTGGGATCGTCGCCTCTGCAGGTGTCTCCTTTTGTGTGGGGATAAAGGCGCGGGAAAGTCGCATGCCGAATTGTACTCTTTTCTCAAATATCAGAAAGTCTGGAGGGTTCGAGTATTAACGCATATAGACGACAACCAATAAGCGCTCCCCGAACAGTGATGATTTTCCGTCGAGAGAAATATTTCGGACGATGACGAGTGACTCTTCCATCAATCCGTTTCGGGACCCGGGCAGAATTCGCGAATTCGTCCGTTATTCGCCACAAGATATATCCCGATCGGAAAATAGAACACGCTGAGAATGAGGTGAGACGACAGCCGCAGGGATCGTGCCCCCGACAGGAGTCGAACCTGCGACCAAAGGTTTAGGAAACCTCTGCTCTATCCATGCTGAGCTACGGGGGCCAGCAAAGATCTCGACTCAATATACGAAAGTGTGAATCTGAAGGCAATGAAAGTTCGGAGGGAGCCCCAGCGCGATGCATCGTGATCAGCAGGGCAGCACGATCGAATGGGACCTTACTGAAAATCGCCAGTGTACGTCCATCCCGACAGATGGCCCTTGCTGTCGATGGTGACGATGATTGTATTGGAAGAATCGATCGCCGACACGGCGAGTACAGTAATTGAGTTCGACGAAATCGAAGTCGTGCTGTAAGACGCGTTCGCGTTGCTCACCATGTTCGGCGCGATAGTGAAACCATCGAAGGAACCGTTGCCTCCTCCCATCGTCGCCGGCCTCACTTGGTACTTGATTGCGTGCGCAGCGATGTTGTTGAGGTCTTGCATGATTGCCATCTTGTTGTTGTTCGAATTGTTCGTTGAGAACAACCCGAGACCAGCGGCGATCCCTACACCAATGATCATGATCCCCAGAAGAACGAGAATGAGCTGCTGTTGACCCATGCAATCCGCTCCTTATCGAGTATGTCTGAAATCCCCCCATTCTATAATTTCGTTAACTTTGCACTCAATATCAAATTACTTAACTCCCCAAGATATCGTCGTTTGCACATTGTATCAATCCGAATCATAGGCCGGACTCTGGACGAACCTGCGTTCACCATCTAACGATTGTGACAGAAAGATTTACCGGTCATTTGCGATCTCACCTTGTCCATCTACGCACCAATAACCTGGAGCAAGCAGACGTTTTCGGGAGGGCGCAAGCAGACTCCCGTAGTCATTGACAGCGAATGCCCGCTGCAAATCAGTCCGTCGCGGAGATCCTAAAAAAGGGGGTGCACCCGGATTAGAGTACTCTCTTCAAAAACAATGCCGCGAGCGGCGGGAGGGTCAGAGATAGTGAGAATGGTCTGTCATGAAATGGGACAGCGTCTGCGTGTATCGAGCCATAATTTCCCAGGTTGCTTCCGCCGTAGTGGAGGGAATCACTGTTCAACACTTCCTGATACGTCCCGTCCTCTGAAACTCCGATGCGATACGCATAACGCGGCACGGGAGTGAAATTGCAAACGACGAAGATGGATTCCCTGCCGTCCGAGGACTTCCTTTCGAACGAAACGACACTGCTCGCCGCATCGCGAAAGTCGACCCATTCGAACCCCGAATAATGAAAATCGACCTCGAACAAAGCGCGTTGGCTTCGGTAAACGCGGTGGACATCGTCCACCCATCGCTGGATACCAGCATGAAGTGGATATTTCAGAACATTCCACTCGAGCTCCCATTCGTGATTCCACTCCGCTCGCTGTCCGAATTCTCCTCCCATGAACAGAAGCTTCTTGCCCGGGAAACCGTACATGAAGCCGAGGAGAAGCCGAAGGTTCGCGAACTGCTGCCACTCATCCCCCGGCATCTTGGAAATCAGCGAGGCCTTCCCGTGAACGACTTCATCGTGCGACAGGGGAAGCAGGAATCGTTCGTTGAACGCGTAGAGCAGCGCGAATGTCAAGCGGTCATGGTGATGCGAGCGATGGATGGGGTCCTTGCTGAAGTAATCGAGCATGTCGTGCATCCATCCCATATTCCACTTCAAGCCGAAGTTCAACCCTCCCGCCTCAGCTTTCGCCGTAACTCCCGGGAACGCCGTCGATTCTTCGGCGATGGACCAGACTCCGGGGTAATATTTCTCGATGAGGACGTTCAGGCGTTTCAAAAAGTCAATTGCGTCCAGGTTCTCACGCCCGCCGAGCCTGTTGGGAACCCACTGACCTTGCTGCCGGGAATAGTCGAGATACAACATCGATGCGACCGCGTCGATCCGAATTCCGTCGACATGATAGCGGTCGATCCAGAAAAGCGCGTTGCTCAAGAGAAAGTTCCGTACTTCGTTTCGGCCAAAGTTGAAAATGAGCGTCCCCCAGTCCTGGTGTTCCCCTTGCCGCGGGTCGGCGTGCTCGTAGAGATGCGTCCCGTCAAACTCCGCAAGCGCGTGAGAGTCCTTGGGAAAATGAGCCGGCACCCAATCGAGAATCACTCCTAAATTCATCTCGTGACATCGATTGACGAAGAACATGAAATCCTGCGGCGAACCAAACCGGCTTGTCGGCGCAAAATATCCGGTGACCTGGTATCCCCACGACGCGTCGTAGGGATGTTCCATGACGGGCATCAGTTCAATGTGCGTAAAGCCGCGTTGGATAACGTAGGAGACGAGCTTGTCCGCCAGCTCCCGGTAGGTCATCCATCGTCCGCCGTCGTAGGCGTGCCGCATCCAGGACCCCAGATGGACTTCGTAGACTGAGATTGGCAGGGCCTCTCGATTGCCCGAGGACCTCGCTGCCATCCACTGTTTGTCCGTCCAACCGTCGAAGCCCAGATAGTTCACCTTGGACGCCGTGCGGGGGCGAAATTCCATCTCGGTAGCAAACGGGTCACTCTTGTCCAAAATTCTTCCATCCCGGGTTTTAATCTGAAATTTGTACAGCGACCCTTCCGGAAGTCCGGGGACAAAAATCTCCCATACGCCGGATGAACCGAGAACCCGCATGGCATGCTTCCTCCGATCCCATCGGTTGAAATCTCCGATCACGCTCACGCTGCGCGCATTGGGAGCCCAGACCGCAAATTCAACCCCTCCGACTCCCAACACTTCTGCATAATGGGAGCCGAGTTTCTCGTAGAGACGATGATGATCGCCGGCGTTGAAAAGATACAGGTCGAAATCGGTCAGTGTGGGCAGGAACGAGTACGAGTCACGAAAGGTTTCCACGAAACCGGCGGCGTCGACCGTCTGCAGTTGATATGGAAAGACGTCGTTCTCTCCTTCGAAAACCGCCTCGAAGAAACCTGCGGGGTCGATTTTCGTCATCGCCGTCGCGCGGGCGCGATGCCGCTCGTCCACGACTGATACCGTGGCGGCATCGGGAAGAAATGCCCGGATCACCACGCTCCGTTTGCCGCCGAGCTCGTTTCGATGTGCCCCGAGAACAACAAACGGGTCGGGATGCTCACCCTCCACAATCTTCCGGATTTCTTCCTGGTTCATGTTCATGCGCCTTTTCGGTAGAGCCCGTGTGACTCGATATAGCGCCCCACTTTCGGCGGGACGAGAGATGCGATGGACCGTGAGCTCCTGACCCGGCGTCGGATTTCCGTCGACGAATCATTGATCGCATCGCTCTTGATGACTTGAGTGTGGCTCTTCAATGCGCCGAGTTTTCTTTGAAACCGGAAACCGCGGCGCGGGTAAACGGCCAGGACCGTGTGGCGCAGAATCTCTCGAAAGTTTCGCCAGCTCTCGAATTGTGCGGCATTATCCGAACCGACGATAAGGAAGAGCTTCGCCTTCGGATATCGCGTCCGGATTGTCCGAACGCTCTGGAATGTATAGGACACTCCACGCCGTCGCACCTCGAGCGTCAGAACTTTCCAGCGCGGCTCATCCCGAATGGCAAGCCGCAGCATTGCGAGGCGATTCGATGCCGTAGCGAGCGGCCCTTTTCGTTTGTGAGGAGGGAAATAAGCCGGAAGGAAGAATATGCGGTCAAGGTGGAGTTGATTCATGGCCTTCGTCGCAATGCGCAGATGCCCGTTATGGACAGGGTCGAACGATCCCCCGAATATTCCAATTCGATGACTTGCAGGGGACCGTGCCATCATTCAGGCCATCAACGTTTCGTACAGCGCGAAAGTTTTCCTCGCCGTTTCCGTCCAGGAAAACTGCCTGGCTCGCTCCATCCCTTTTCGAACGAGCTCGTTCCGCAATCCCTCGTCCGTCAGAACTTTCGCAAGAGCATCGCGGAGCGCACGTTCATTTCTGCATGGAAAAGAAACGGCGGCGTCTCCGGCGACCTCCGCGAGAGCTTTCGCATTCGAAACGACCACAGGGGTTCCGCACGCCATGGCCTCGAGCGCCGGCAACCCAAATCCCTCGTACTCAGAGGGACACGCACAGACAACAGCGGCGTTGTACGCAAGCACGAGGTCGGTTGACGGAATGCGACCGAGGAAATGGACTTTCGACGAAATTCCCGTTTCAGCAATGTACCGATTGATTGATGCTTCGGGCCCCGGCTCGCCGCCGACGACCGCCACCTGCACGTCGGAATGACCGTTCTCCAGTGCGTGGACTGCTCGCACGAGGACGTTCAGACCTTTGTGCGGCTTGTCGTTTCCGACGAACAGGACAAACGGTTCTCGAAGGTCATATCGTTTCCTGAATCCGTTCAGCAATTCTCGATCCCGGACGCGCGTGAACTCTTCCCCGACCCCCAGATGAATGACATGAATCCGGGATTCGGCGTGCGGGAAAAGCGAAAGGATTTCGCTGCGCGTAAAGTTCGAGTCCGTGGCGACCGCCCCCGCATGCATCACGGCGTGACGGATCATGAGGTACGCATACGCCCGCTGGTGCGGGGCAAAATATTGAGGAAACCGCAGGTGCATGATGTCGTGAACCGTCACGACCGACCGCCGATGGAGGCCAAACGGAAGAGTATAGTGTGGAGAATGGAAAAGAGCGATCCTGTCGCGCCGGATTCTGCTCCTGTAGCGCGTCAACTCTGAAACGGAATACTTGCCAAAAGGGACGACCGCCTTGGTCCACGGCTCGCCGACGGAAATGTGACCGGCGTCTTCCGGCGATGTGTACAGGATTCCGTTGAAATCCGGCCGAAGCGTCGACGCCTGTTTGACAATCTGCTGAACGTATGTTCCGATGCCAAAGTCGAAGTACTTGCGTCCATCAAGGCCGAGAATCTTCATGACGATCTGAGTCCGACAACGCTGTGCGCGATGAAGGGTTCGTTGATTAAATTTAGACTTTTCTCTACCTTAAATCAAAGAAGAAGACCCTCAGGAGCTCGATGGCATCGAAGAAACGGATCGCCCTCATCACGGGCATTACGGGACAAGACGGCTCGTATCTTGCCGAACTCTTGCTCGAGAAAGACTACGAAGTCCACGGAATTGTCCGCCGGATTGCCATTGAAGATCCCGACCACCGCATGGTTCGGATTCGCCACCTTCTCTCCGAGGTTCACCTCCACTCAGCGTCACTCGAAAGTTATCCCAGTTTGTTCAATGTCGTCCGGACCGTCGAACCGGAGGAATGTTACCACCTCGCCGCACAGAGTTTTGTGAGCTATTCTTTCGAAGACGAATTTTCGACCTTCAACACGAACATCAACGGCACGCATTTCATGCTCTCGGCCATCAAGGAACTTGCTCCCCGATGCCGTTTCTATTTTGCCGGGTCCAGCGAGATGATGGGAAAAGTGACAGAGGTTCCACAAACCGAATCAACGCGATTTCATCCCCGGTCGGCATACGGCATCTCCAAGGTCGCGGGTTTTGAGCTGACGCGAAACTATCGGGAGGCGTATGGTTTGCACGCATCTTCGGGGATACTCTACAACCACGAATCCCCTCGCCGGGGCTTCGAGTTCGTCACGCGCAAAATAACCCATCATGTGGCAAAAATTAAGCTGGGTCAGGCATCCGAAGTCCGCCTCGGGAACCTCGACGCCCGGCGGGATTGGGGACATGCGAGGGATTACGTACAGGCGATGTGGTTGATGCTTCAGCAACCGAAGCCCGACGATTATATCGCAGCAACGGGCGTCACTCATTCTGTCCGAGATTTTTGCGAGCTGGCGTTCCGCATCGTCGAGCTTGAGTACGGAAAATATGTCGTCTCCGACCCAAATTTCTTTCGACCTGCCGAGGTCGACGTGCTCGAAGGGAACGCATCCAAGGCGCGGCGTCAGCTCGGCTGGTCGCCGCATTACACATTTGAGGAGCTCGTCCGCGAGATGGTCGATGAAGACATGAAGTACGTCGAGGCCGAAAAATCCCCGGAGTGACGTCGTCGCATCCGCCGAATCTCCGCCGCCCCCCGACAATCGTTTTTTCCCCCCACATCATTTCGATTCCGTGCCCGAGCCCTCCGCTCCCGGTTCGACCATCACCGTCCAATCCGTTGTCCGCAATTCCACTCTGATTTTCGGGTTTCAGCTTCTCACAAAAGCCGCCGGATTCGTCTCCGCCGTCATGCTCGCAAACGAGTTGGGCACGGTGCGATTCGGACTTTTCAATTACGGCTTCGCGCTGACGTCGCTCTTCATCCCTTTCTGCGATATGGGACTCGATGTCGTGCTGATGCGTGACGCCGCCCGTCACGACCGGAACAGGACCGCGGAATCCCTCGCGACCGTCCTGGGAGCCAAAACGATTCTCGGCATCCTTGTTTTTTTGTTGGTGCTGGTCGTCAGCACGATTCTTGAATCCACCGGAACGGAGAGTTTCACGGTGGTCCTCCTCGCCGGCGCAGTCATCATCCTCAGAACCTTTTGGAATAGTTTCAATGCCGTGTTCAGGTCACTGAATCGTGTCCGGTTGGAGGCGATGGTATTCACGTCCGCCCGGGGAGCGGAGTTCCTCGTGACCATCGTATGCGTCCTTGCGAAGAGTCCATTGCCAACGCTGCTTGCAGGCCTGATTCTCGTCAATCTCGTCGCCGTGGGCGCAACTTTCATTTTTATCCGCTTCCGTTTCTTCCTCGTCCGGTTCTTCTTTTCACCCGCGGCCCTGGCAAGCGCACTGCGCGAATCACTTCCGTTCGCACTCACCACCATTTTCGTCTCCGTCTACTTTAATTTTGACACCGTTCTCGTGTCGAAGCTCATCGGCAATCAAGCAGCGGGAATCTACCGGGCCGCGTACAACCTCATCCTCCCGCTGATGATGGTCACCGCCGCTGTCACGGGCGCGGTATTTCCCTTCGCCAGCCAGAACTTCCGTTCCCGCCCGGAAGAGGTCGCAGGCATCATCCACAAGAGCGCATCGTATCTCCTTCTGGCGGGAACGCTCATTGCCGTCGTCGGATTCATGTGCGCCGACGAAATCGTTTCATTCCTCTTTTCGGAAGAGTTTCGATCCGCCGGTACGTGTCTCGCGATCCTCATCTGGTTCATCCCCATCGTCTTTCTGACCAACTTGTTCGGGAATGTTCTCGGCGCGATGGACGAGCAATCGTTCGTTCTGCGCGTCGTCATCATTAACGTCATCTTCAGCGTGACGACGGATTTTCTACTCATTCCGAGGCTTGCACAGAACGGGGCATCGATCGTGACCGTTGCGACGGAGTTTCTCGGCCTGTGCCTTCTGAGCTACCGAATACGAAAGACGACCGGTTCGATCCTGGAGAAACACCTGCTCCCCAAGCTGGCGTGCGCTGCCGCGTTGACCGCCGGCGTTCTGGCGCTCACGCCGCATCTCTGGCTGCCCGCTCGATTGACGTGCGGAACCCTCGCGTTCCTTCTGGTTGCAGTTTCGCTGAGAGCTTTCTCCGCGCGAGATCTCCGATTTCTTTTGGGTGGAGAGAAAATGATCCAATCCTCATGATTCGGATACTGCCAAACAGTGCGTATCGCAATTGACGGTCGGCTGATAATTCATTCAAGGTCCGGCGTGGGGACTTACGCCGAGCGTCTGGTCCGTTCCCTCCTGAGCATCGACCCGGATAATACGTATACGCTCTTCCTTGTGGAGCCGAACCCTCAGATCGAAGCCGCAAATCTCCGGAAGGTCCTGATCCCGGGTTACGAGAGAATGTTCCGAAATCGCTGGTGGGAAAACGTCCTTCTGCCCCGGTATCTACGCCGCGAAAAGATCGACCTTTTTTTCTCTCCGGGTTTTGTCCTTCCCGTGGAATCTGTCACGTCGCTGCTCTTCGACCGATTACCGCTGTCTTCTGCCGTCAACCCAAGAGCCGGCTCGAAACGAACCGCACGATACGTCGCGACCGTGCATGACGTGGCTTCGGCCGTTGTTCCGGAAACGTTCACGCCCAAGATGCGCATGTGGCAGCATCTATTCTGCAAGAACGTGGTTGCGGCCGCGGATCGGATCATCGTCGATTCAGAGTCGACCAGCCGGGACTTCTTGAAATTCTACGGCGGCGACCCCCGGAGAATTTCCGTCGTTTCTCTCAGCGTCGACGAATCGTTCGCTCCGGTCAAGGACGCGAACGTTCTGGAATCCGTCCGACGGCGATACTCGTTGCCGGCATCGTTCATCCTTTGTGTCGGGACCATCGAACCGAGAAAAAATGTCGTCACACTTGCGACCGCTTATTCCCGCCTCTCGGAGGAGACGCGGGAAGCTTTCCCCCTCGTGTTCGTTGGCGGACGCGGATGGTACTCCGAGTCAATCATCAGCAGTATCGAGGATCTGGGCCTTGGAAAATCAGTGAAGTATGTGGGATTTGCCGCACACGCCGACCTTCCGGCGCTCTACTCTCTCGCCACAATTTTTGTCTATCCGTCCCTCTACGAAGGATTCGGCTACCCGCCGCTTGAAGCGATGGCTTGCGGGACGCCCGTGATCTCTTCGAACAAATCGTCATTGCCCGAGGTCGTCGGCGATGCGGGAATCATGGTCGACCCCCTTGACATCGAAGCCCTGTCGGCAAACATGAGGCGGCTGCTCGACACTCCCTCGCTCAGAAGCGAACTGCGGGGGCGCGGACTCATTCGCGCGCAGTTGTTTAACTGGAGAAAAACGGCGGAAAAAACGCTGGAAATATTTCGAGGATCGTTCGGGTTGTGAGCGTGAACCACGCAGGGCGTTACGGCTTTCGACGCCCCAGGACGGTCGCAAGATCTTTGTCGCCGCGACCGGAGAGATTGACGATCGCTGTTTCTCCGCTCCGTCCCGGTTGACGCATCACGTACGCGATTGCGTGGGCAGACTCCAGGGCGGGGATGATTCCCTCGAGCTTTGCAAGGAGATGGAATGCGGCGAGCGCCTCCTCATCCGTGGCCGATTCGTATTCGACGCGTCCGGAATCTTTGAGATACGAGTGCTCCGGTCCGACACCCGGGTAGTCGAGCCCCGCAGAAATCGAATGTGCGACCATCACCTGCCCGTCTGAATCCTGGAGCAGATACTGCATGGCGCCATGAAGGACGCCGGGCGATCCGGCCGTCAGCGTTGCGGCATGTTTTCCGGAATTCAGACCGAGTCCCGCCGCCTCGACTCCCACCAGTCGTACAGCGGGCTTCTCATCCAGGAAGGCATGAAACATTCCGATCGAATTGCTTCCCCCGCCGACACATGCAACGATGGTATCCGGCAGGCGCCCCTCTCTCTTCCGAATCTGGTCCTTCGTTTCGATTCCAATGATGCGCTGAAAATCGCGAACGATCATGGGATACGGATGCATCCCGACGACCGAGCCGATGATGTAGAAGGTTGACTCGACGTTGGTCACCCAATCGCGGATCGCCTCGCTCGTCGCATCCTTCAACGTCCGGCTTCCCGCCTTGACGCACCGAACCTCCGCCCCCAGAAGCCTCATCCGGTCCACGTTGGGTGCCTGACGCCCCATATCCTCTTCACCCATGTACACCGTGCAGTTCATTCCAAACCGTGCGCAAACAGTCGCCGTTGCAACGCCGTGTTGACCCGCTCCCGTCTCCGCAATCACCCGCTGCTTGCCGAGGCGCCGGGCAAGCAGGATCTGGCCCACGGTGTTATTGATCTTGTGCGCGCCGGTGTGACAAAGGTCTTCGCGCTTGAGATAAATCTTAGCTCCACCCAGGTGGAGCGAGAGCCGTTCGGCGAAATAGAGCGGCGTCGGTCTCCCCACGAAATCGCGAAGGTAGCCGGCAAGCTCTGCTTGGAAGGCCCGGTCCTCCTTGACGCGACCGTACTCACGCGCCAGCTCGGTCGCCGCGCCCACGAGCGTTTCCGGAACGTAGCTTCCCCCATAGACACCAAAATGTCCCGAGGAATCCGGCAGAGGGCCAAGGATGGAACTGCTTTCCTTCATTCCGTATCGACATTATAGATCAGGTTCGCGTTACGGGCACGGGAGATGAAGTCCCTCATTTTCTCCCGATCCTTTTTTCCTGGAGCCCGTTCGACGCCGCTGCTCACGTCGACTCCGTACGGCTGGACCAACCTTATCGCCGCTTCGATATTGTCGGGATTCAGGCCTCCTGAGAGAATGATCTTCCCATATTCCTTTGCTTTCACGGCGATGTTCCAGTCGAATGTCTTTCCCGACCCGCCGTACAACCCGGCATGGTACGTGTCGAGAAGGAACGCGTCAACGATATAGTTTTTCATTCGCTCCACGTCGAACGTCGGGTCAACTCGGAAAACTTTGATGACGCTGGTTTCAAAATTCACGAGGTCGTCGGGCCCTTCCTTGCCGTAGAGCTGAACGGCACTGAGCTTGACACTCCCCACGACATCGAGGATTTCACTTTTCGATGCGTTCACGAACACGCCGATCTTCGACACATGTTCGGGCAGACGCGCGACAATCTCGGCGGCCTTCTGCGGATCGACATAGCGCTCGCTTTGAGGATAGAAAATGAACCCGACCGCATCGGCGCCAAGGGACGCTGCGAACCTGGCATCCTCGAGATTCGTGATGCCGCAGAACTTAACGAAGAGATCCTGCACGGTCAGCCCGTACGAATTAATTCGTGAATGGCTGCTATCCGGTCCGGACGCGCCGCCACGCCTTCACCGACAAGGACCCCGTGAAATCCCGCGTTTCGTAATCGCGCGATGTCGTCCGCAGATTGAATTCCGCTCTCGCTGATGGTGTAGGCGCCCGGATGGATTGCGGGGCGGAGCGCGATGGAATGGTCCAGGGAGACCTCGAATGTCTCCAGGTCGCGATTGTTCACGCCGATAATGTTTGCCTGGATGGCATTGGCGGCTTCCACCTCCGCCTCACTGTGGGCTTCTACCAAAACATCGAGACCGAGGCTCGAAGCGAGGAACGAGAAGTTCTCGAGCTGCCGGGCGGAGAGAATGCGTACGATGAGGAGGATGGCGTCGGCGCCGAGAACAAGAGATTCGTAGATCTGGTACTCGTCGATGATGAAGTCCTTGCGGAGCGCCGGCAATTTCGTGCGGCGCTTTGCGAGGCGGACAAACTCCTTTGCGCCGAGGAAGAAACTCGCGTCCGTCAGGACGGAGAGAGCAGTCGCGCCTCCCTGCTCAAATTCCTCCGCAAGTTCATCCGGGTGGAATTCCTTTACAAGAATCCCTTTCGACGGCGACGCTTTCTTCACCTCCGCAATAAGGGAAAACGGTGCCGCGCGAAGAACACCAAGAAAGGAACGTTCGACTTTGACCGACGCCGATTGTTCCTTGATGGCAGAGAGCGGAAGAGCCATTTTGGCTTTCGCCACCTCGGCCCTCTTTTCGGCGAGCATTCGCTCGAGGAAATTCACGGCGACATCCCGCCGCCGGCTGTCGGGAGAGCCGTCAGATTGACCTTCACCTGGCGGATTCTCCGGGCGCTCTTGCTCACGATGGTGAAGACCACGCGACCGTACGATATCTCATCATTCACTTCCGGGAGTCTTCCTGAAATTTGATTCAGAAAACCGGCCAGGGTCTCGTAATCTGCGTTCTCGGGAATCTTCGTCGAAAATTGGCTGTTAAAGTCGCTGACAGACAGGGCTCCGTCCACGAGGGTCGAGCCGTCGGCAACCGTCTGGACAGATCGATGGACCTCATCATACTCGTCAAGAATGTCACCCACGATCTCTTCAATGATGTCCTCGAATGTCACGATCCCTTCCGTCCCTCCGAACTCGTCGACGACGACGCCGAGATGGACCTTGCGCTGTTGAAATTCCCGCAGGAGCTGGCTGATTTTCTTTGATTCAGGGACGAAATACACCGGCCGTAAAATATCCTGCAAAATAATCAAATCACGATGCTCAAGCAAACTCAGCAGGTCCTTCGTATAGATGATCCCGATGATCCGGTCGATCGATCCCTGGAAGACCGGCAGCCGCGTGTACCCTTCCTCGATCACCTTCCGCACGAGGGCATCGCGCGGCATGGAGATGTCGAGTGCCACGATGTCGGGGCGCGGCACCATGATTTCTTTTACCGTGATGTCGGAGAACTCGAGGATGCTGGTGATCAGCTCCTGCTCGGTCCGTCCAATCGCTCCGCTCTCCCTCCCCGCGTGGAGCACTTCTCTGAGCTCTTCTTCCGAAAGGTCGGCTCCAAGAACCCGGCTGCGGATCAAGAAATCTCTGAGCCACTTCTTGAATGATTTCATACGTCAGCTTCTCGTGGCCTCAATCCAACGACGGAGTTTCGTTGCAGCCGCTCCGGAATCCACCGCCTCTCGTGCTCGCAACACCCCATCCTTGACGGATACAACAATGCCGGAAATGTACAGAGCGGCTCCCGCGTTCAGGAGGGCAACGTTTCCCGGTGCGCCGCGCTTGCCCGCGAGCACGCTGCGAAGGATCTCGGCATTATGCTCCGGGTCGGTACCCCGCAGTTCCTCGAGCGTGGAATGTTCGAGGCCGACATCCGACGTGCGAAGTTCGTACGTCGTGATGGAACCGTTTCGAAGTTCGCTGACCCGGGAACTGCCCGCCGTCGACAGTTCATCGATCCCTCCCTCACCGTGAACGACGAGGGCATGCTCCGACCCCAGCTCTTTCAACACCTCCGCCATCGTCTCCGTCAACATCGGATGAAAGACCCCGAGCAACTGACGCTGCGCGCCAGCGGGATTTGTCAGCGGCCCCAGGATGTTGAAGATCGTCCTGACACCGAGCTCTTTCCGGACATTTACGGCGTACTTCATTGCCTGATGCATCAGAGGAGCAAACATGAACGTGATACCGACATCGTCGAGGACGGAGGAGACCCGCTCGGGTGGAATTTCGATGTTCACGCCGAGCGCTTTCAGCACGTCGGCGCTTCCGCACTTGCTGGAAACCGAACGATTCCCGTGCTTGGCGACCACGGCCCCCGCAGCGCTCGCCACGATGGCGGCAGTTGTTGAGATGTTGAACGTGCCCGACGAATCTCCACCCGTGCCGCACGTGTCGATCACTCTGGCGTGACGCGTCGTTATCTTCACCGCTTTTTCTCGCATCACCCGTGCACAGCCCACGATTTCGTCCGTCGTCTCCCCTTTGATCCGGAGGCCGACGAGGAAACCCGCAATCTGGCTCTCGGTCGCCTGCCCGGACATGATCTCGTTCATCGAAGCGTACGCTTCTTCGCGCGTGAGGTCCCTTTTCTCCGCCAACTTCGCGAGTATATTCTGGATCATCGACCTCTCCTTCGATCGTCCGTCCGGCCCGAAACGTGAAACCGCGACCCGGTCATTCCTCTTCCTCATGAATAATGCTGTACTCCGGTTCAACCTGATACTGCTTGAAAGCAGAACTTCGTTCATAATCTACCTGCTCGAGAACCAGGCCGAGCGCCGGCGCCGAGGGAGCAGAACGCGAACGCCCGGGCGATTGAAGCATCTGCAAGAAATCATCCACCGGCTTTTTCCCTCGCGCCACGTCGACCATCGAACCTACCAGGGCCCGAACCATTCCGTAGAGGAACCGATTGGCAACTATGTGGAATGCGAGCACCTCACCCTCCTCGATCCATTCCGCCCGCGTCACGCGGCACAGATAATTTGAGACCGCAGAACCTTCCTTGCAGAATGGACGGAA
>DATJYV010000061.1:0-44042 GCA_035499415.1 Bacteroidota bacterium | reverse complement strand
CCTCAAATCGGTGACGGGAAAGATCAAGCCAACGACGGTCCCGATCAACTCCGGCAGTCCCGGCCTGCAGTTAGGAACGGTCTCGCAAAAGTTCACCGGCACATTCAGTTTTGATTCCGTCCGCATTGCGGTAAACCTGGGTATGTCCAGCGGCTTTCCGATCCAATACAACCTTCATCTCATCGCGATGAATCGAAAAACCGGTCGGATTGACTCCGTCATCGTACCGGTCAGCACGGTCAATCCCGGGATTAACAATACAACCCCGATCATTCTCGACAATTCCAACGGTCTTAACACATTCATCGCCGGCTTTGTGCCGAGTTTCCCCGATTCGTTCATCGTGCGCGGAAGTGTCATCATCAACCCCAATTTCGTTTCGCAAACGATCTACGATACGAGCAAGGTTTTTATCTCATCGGTCGATACGTATTTCCCGCTCAAACTCGGGATTACGAACGGCCAGTACGTCGATATCGTCCCGATCAAAGGCACGTTCGACAGCGCCACCGTCAGCGCGGTGCAGCAGGCGGCGATCTCGTTCACCATCGACAACGGCATCCCGCTCCAATTCGGTTTTCAGGCCTGCTTCCTCGGGCTGAACAAGGCCACCAACAAACGCGACACGCTTGTGAAGCTTCCGCAATCGGGACCCGCTTATACGATTCTCGGATCTCCGGTCGATGCCGGAGGATCATCGAACGGAATCAACACCTCGCAATTTACCGTTGCCGTCGCAGTCGCGGATATGCAGAACATTGCGGCCTCCGACTCGGTGTTTGTCCGGTACACGACCCAGACATCCGGAACGACGGGCCAGGCCGTCAAGGTTCGAACATCCGATTCCATCCGTCTGCGGGCGGGAGCGACACTGACCTACCAAATCAATAAACCCAAGTAGCGCGTGCGAAAAGCATACAGCCGGATCCTCATCCTTGTCGTTCTCGTTCCCGGATCATTGGCGGCCCAGGGGCTGAATGATATTCGCGGCGTCGGAATGGGAAGAAGCAGCGTTGCCGGTTCGCGCGGCGTGAACGCCCTCGGCATCAACCCCGCCAACCTCGGGCTCGAAGACCGGTTGCCCTTCACCCTTTCGTTGATGAATTTTGGATTCCGCACGGGCAGTGACCTCATCAGTTATGACATTTACGAGAACTACTTCACGGGAGTACCGGATTCGACGGGCAAGCGCGTTCCAAAATTTCTGACCGACGCCGACAAGAACAAGATTCTCTCCCTGATTCCTGCCGCGGGTGCGACGCAGGCAGAAATGGAGCTGACGGAATTGGCCGTGGATATTCGAACCGAACGTTTTGGAGGGATTGGATTTGGAATTACGGAGCATGCGGGGGCAAAGTTCAACCTCCCACGCGAGTATTTCAGTCTCCTGCTCTTCGGGACGCCGGTCTCATCCCTCGACCTGTCGGGCACTGCGGTCTCGGCGTGGTGGTGGCGCGAGTACAACGTCTCCTACGGTTTTCGATTCCCCATAACGCCGCCGTTCGTCAAGGACCTGTACGCGGGAATCGGCGTGAAGCTTGTCCGGGGATACGCCATAGCGCAGACGGAACATTATGCCGGGTCGATCACGAGCAGCCCCCAGCTTCTGCAGGCGAACTTTAATTTCCTCGTGGATCGTTCCGGCGCGGACTTTCTTGCCCAGGACAGCACCGGCAATTCGAAATCGAATTTCAGTCCATTCCCCGACCCCGCGGGAACGGGAACCGGAATCGACCTCGGCATTTCGAGCGAAGTGATCACCGGAATTCGTGTCGGCATGAGCGTGACCGACATCGGAAGGATCAGCTGGGACAAGAACCTCGTGCAGACTTCTGCTTCCGCATCGATCGTCACGACGGACCCGCTGAGCCAGGCGACGCAGGATAGTTTGAAAACGGCTTTCAAGGGGAAAAATGGACCGGGGACGCCCTTTACAAGTGCGCTCCCGACAACGTTCCGGCTTGGAGCGACGCTGGAGTCGGAAAAGCTTCCGTTCCTCTCATTCCTTCCCGGAAAGATGCTGTTGGAGATGGATTATCTCCAGGGGTTGAATAATTCGATGGGAAATGTCACGACGCCGCGGGCATCTCTCGGCATGGAGTACCGCATCATTCCGCTCCTCCCGTTGAGAGCCGGGATTGCGGTCGGGGGCGGGGATCAGTTCAGACTTGCGGCGGGATTCGGCATCGACCTCTACGGCTTCAGCTTCGACCTTGCGACCGAGAATCTCGGCCTTCTCTTCTCACTGAAAGACTTCAACCTCTTTTCCATCGCCGCGGGCCTGCGGATCCGATTGTAGCGGGCGGAACGACCTCAGAGAATGTAACGGCTGAGGTCGCGGTTGCGCACGATCGAGTTCAGCTTTTCCTGCACCAATTCCTTCGTTACGACGAACGAGCGCGCCTTGAGACCATCCGGCGCCTCGAAGAGAAATTCTTCCAGAAGAGTCGTCATGATGGTATGGAGACGCCTTGCTCCGATGTTTTCCACCTGCTCGTTCACTTCGAACGCAATTTTCGCGACCTCTCGCACCGCTCCTTCGTCAAACGTCACATCAATCCCGTCGGTTTCCAGCAGGGCGCTGTACTGCTTGAGAAGCGCGTTCTGCGGAAGCGTCAGGATTTTCACGAAGTCTTCTTCGGTAAGACTGGTCAGCTCAACGCGGATGGGGAAGCGCCCCTGAAGCTCCGGGATGAGGTCGGAGGGCTTCGCGACGTGGAACGCCCCTGAGGCGATGAAGAGGATGTGGTCGGTTCGCACCATGCCGTATTTCGTCAGGACGCTCGAACCCTCCACGATGGGAAGAAGGTCGCGCTGGACTCCCTCGCGCGAGACATCCGGACCGACGGACTGCCCCCGGGCGCTCGCAATCTTGTCGATCTCATCGATGAAAACGATGCCGGAATCTTCTATGCGGCGCAGGGCTTCCTTGACCACTTTTTCCATGTCGATCAGCTTCTGCGATTCCTCCTGAGTAAGAATCGCCCGTGCCTCGGCTACGGATACTTTCCGGGATTTGCTTTTGCGGGGAAGAATATTCCCCAGCATGTCCTGAATGTTGATCCCCATCTCTTCCAGACTGAGCGGGCCCATCACCTGCATCATCGGCATCTGCGGCGTGGCGACATCGACCTCGACCATGCGTTCGTCCAGAGAGCCGCTCCGCAACTTTTCCCTGAACCTCTGCCGCGTTTTCTTGAATTCATCCTCAGCCGCCGTGTTGTTCCCGGCCTCCGCGATTTCTGTCCCTCTCGGCTTTCGGACTGCCGGCACGAGGAGGTCCAGCAATCGTTCTTCGGCAAGCTCCGTCGCCTTCTCTTGAACTTCGGACGAGCGCTCGGCCTTCACGAGATTGATTCCGATTTCGGTCAGATCGCGTATCATCGACTCCACGTCCCGGCCCACGTAGCCGACCTCGGTGAATTTTGATGCTTCGACCTTCAGGAAGGGCGCTCCGGCGAGCTTCGCCAGGCGGCGCGCGATCTCGGTCTTCCCGACGCCCGTCGGCCCGATGAGGATGATGTTGTTGGGCATGATCTCCTCGCGGAGATTCTCCGGAACCTGGAGGCGGCGCCATCGGTTTCGCAGGGAAATGGCGACCGATTTCTTTGCCGCCTGCTGTCCGATGATGTACCTGTCGAGCTCGCGAACGATTGCGCGCGGCGTCAGGTCATGCATGCCGTTTTGTTTCGGCTTGGTCATGAGGTCGGAGTGATCGTAGCGGGTCTGATTAGGACGAGATTAAGGGCTTAGGATTATGGACTAAGGATTGAGGATTAAGGACTGAGGATTGAGGTTGGGTGCAAGTTATCGGTTTCGAGTTCCGTGTTCGAAGTTCATCGTTCAGAATTTTGCGTGACGAGCATTTGGTTCACATTGTTGCCCGCTGACCGCTGATTGCTCACCGCCGTCTCTTACAGCTCCTCGATATGAAAGCTCTTGTTCGTGTAGATGCAGATTTCGGCCGCCGCGTCAAGCGATTCCCTGACAATATCTTTTGCGGAGAGCCGTGTGTGCTTGACGAGCATCCGTGCCGCCGCGAGGGCATAGGTTCCGCCGGAACCGACGGCGACAATCCCGTCGTCGGGTTCGATCACTTCGCCGTTTCCGGAGATGACCAGAGCGTGCTCCCGGTCGACAACCGCGAGCAGGGCCTCGAGCTGGCGCAAATATTTATCCGTGCGCCATAATTTTGCCAGCTCGACTGCCGCCCGTACTAATTGTCCCTGGTGCTGTTCGAGTTTTTCCTCGAACCGCTCGAGGAGACTGAACGCGTCCGCAGCGGTACCGGCAAAGCCGACGAGGACGGAATCCTTGTAGACCCGGCGAATCTTGTTCGAATTCTGTTTCATGACGGTCGATCCGACCGTTACCTGCCCATCCCCTCCGAGGGCGACCTTGTTGTCGCGCCGGAGACCGATGATTGTGGTGCCGTGTGGCTGCTCGAGAGGCATTCAGATTTTCCTTCTCAGTCGTGCGATAGGAAGTTCCAACTCTTCGCGATACTTTGCGACCGTTCGACGGGCGATTCTGATTCCCTCCTTGTGGAGAATCTCCGCGATCTGGTCGTCGTTCAGCGGACTTTGCGAGGGCTCGCCGGAAATGATGTCTCTCACCCGCTGTTTGACCGCCTGGCTCGAGACATCCTCGCCGTTATCCGATTCGAGGCCCGCGGTGAAGAAATAACGGAGGGGATAGACGCCGAACTCCGTCTGCGCAAACTTGCTGTTGCAGACGCGGCTGATCGTGGAGATGTCCACCCCGACGACGTCGGAGATGTCCCGATAGATCATCGGTTTGAGAACCTCGCCTTCGTCGAACCACTGCCGCTGGCGTTCGACGATTGCCCGCATGACCTTGAGCAAGGTCTCGCGCCGCTGGTGGATTGACGCGATAAACCACTTGGCCGACTCAAATTTCTTCTTGATGAAATCCTTCGTCTCCACGGAGACCTTCTTTCCCTTGGGCGTCACGAGCTCCTTGTAGGCGTTGTTGATGCGGAGCGGGGGAATGTTCCGGTCGTTGAGCGAGATGATGAAATCCCCCTCGTCCTTCTGCACGATGAAGTCGGGGGTGACGTAATTCTCCTGGGCGGAAAATTGCCCTTCGCCCGGCTTCGGGTCGAGGTGCTGGATGATCTCCACAGCTTTCTTCAGCGTGTCGAGACTCACCTTCAACGTTTTGCAGAGCGTGTCGTACCGCTTCAATTTGAAGTCTTCAAAGTGCTGCTCCAGGATCCGGATCGCAAGTTCCTTCGGCATTTGCGGATACGCGCCCGCTCTCAGCTGCGCGGTAAGGCATTCCTGCAGGTTTCGAGCGGCGATGCCGGGAGGGTCGAGGAGTTGAATCTTCCGCAGGACCTCTTCCGCCTGGTCCACGGTGAGGGAAAGTCCAAAGCTCAGGTTCAGGTCCTGAACGACGAGCGAGAGTTCGCGGCGCAGGTAACCATCCTCATCGACATTCCCGATGATTTCCTCGGCCAGCAGGAGTTCCGTGTCGTCGATGGTGTTTAAACGGAACTGGCTGAGGAGCTTCTCCGACAGGGGAACATTCGACTGGATCGGTGAGGCGTACGATTCGTCGTCATCGTTCCGTGCGGAAGATTCCGGACTCTTGAATCCTTCGAGATCATCTTTGATGTAGTCGTCGAGCGTGTACGTATCTTCCTCGTCAACGGACTCATCCTGCTCCGGCGCCTCTTCCGGCTCCTCATTCGTCTCGAGCATCGGGTTCATCTCGAGTTCCATTTTGATCCGCTGTTCGAGCGCGAGGTTCGGGAGCTGGAGAAGCTTGAGGTACTGGACTTGCTGGGGGGTGAGTTTGAGTCCGAGGCGAAGCTGTTGCTGCAGGTTAATCATACGTCATCGGGGTCCGAGAGCGTGTCGCCGTTCCGATGCCCGGAGCAGAGCCGCTTGAATGCGGCATACCAGGAGCTGCCGTATGCGCGTGTGAGTGAGTCCTTCAGGAAGTCTGAGACGTATATATTTTCCTTTTTTCCCCGTTCGAGGGCGGGACGACATTCCGGGATGTATTCGAAGCGGAGCTGGTTCGTGCGTCCGACACGGATCGGAAAGAGATGGCACGAAAGGGGTTTCCGCCATCCGATTTCTCCTTTCCAGTACGCTTTTTCGAACGCGCACTTGGCGATCCCTTCTTCATAGGTGACGAAAACGCAGGCGCGCGAGTTGTAGCAAGGCGTGGTACGGTCGCCCGGGGGCCCGTCCACCAAACCCCCGAGGCGTATGGTCTCGAGGTGCTCGCGGCTCAAATACTTGCGGATGACCGGGAATGCCCGCTCGATTTCCTCGACCTCATCTTCCCGGAGCGGGGCTCCGTTGGCGCCGGGCATCGTGCAGCAAGCCCCACGGCAGGCCTTCAGGTCGCACGCGAAGCGAACTTCGGGAATGGCCTCGTCGACCTCGATTTTGGCAATCTCGTATGACATTGGGATAATCTTTCATCACTATAATACAGAATTTTCCGGAGAGGCAAAAGACGAGGATGAAGCGTGTACGCCCGTTTGTTCGCACTGAACCCGAGGAATCTCCTGAATCTCCACGAGTCGTTATCTCGTAAGAACCAGTCGTCAACCGATGCCCCGATCCGGTCGTCCAATCCCTAAACGCGCCTCCCACTGAATGAACCGCTCATGCCGCTGAACAACGAGGCGCAACTCATCGAACGGGTGCGGAAGGGCGAGGAGGGAGCGTTTCGGGAGCTCGTCGAATGTCACATGAAGCGCGCGTACAATGTTGCATTCGGATTCCTCGGCGACCACGAGGCGGCGGAAGATGTCACGCAGGAAGCGTTCATCAATGTTTACCGGTCGATTCAGAATTTTCGCGGCGACTCGGAGCTTGGCACCTGGATCCACAGAATTGTTGCGAATCTGTCGATGACGAAGTTGAAGAGATTGCGGTTGAAACGGGCGAGGGAAGTGGAACTGCAAAAAACGGATGACACGGCGGCCCCGGAAAATCCGGGGCTGGAACAAAAGGAGAATCGCTATCACATCGAACGCGCACTCCACGAATTGCCGACGCTGCAACGAGCCGTCGTCCTCCTTCGGCACATGGAAGGCCTCTCGACGAAGCAAGTCGGCAAAATACTCAATTGCTCCGAAGGTACCGTCAAGACCCATCTTTTTCGGGGATTGCGGAAAATGAGGGAGCATCTGGACTTTCTCAGGGATGAGGTGGTTGCATGAGACACGCAATGGTGCAGGACAATCTTTATGACTTTATCGACGCAACTCTCGATGCGCATTTGCGCGAAGAGATATCGCAACACCTCGGACAATGTGAGCGGTGTGCCGCCGAATTTGAGAAAATGCACAAGACACTTCAGTCGATGCCGGCAGGTTCCTGGGACCCAGCGGCAGAGCGCCCCGGGATGTTCTGGCAACAGTTTGCTGAGAAGCTCGAACGAAGGATCCGGGAACAGGGCCAGCAGTCCGAGAGCTCAATCGTTGCGGATCTTCGAGAATATCTCCGGAGGCATTCGCGGTTTGCCGCGGGCTTTGCGTCGGCGCTTGCACTGGCAGCCGTTGCGTTTTTCGTCTGGACGGTTTCCGGCCGGGTCGACACAGGTCCGGATATGCAGAGCTCAAGCGCTTCTTCCTCGATCCCGGTCGTGAACGCCGCTCTTCATGCCCGCGCGTACGATTACCTCGACCGTTCCAAAGTTCTTCTCCTCGGGTTTGTCAACGTCGACATGGAAGACCTTCAGAAGCAATCGAGGGAAATCAGCCGGGAGCGGGAAATTTCGAGACAACTCGCGCGCGAATCGAGTGAGCTGTCCATCGCACTTCGGGATCCGTCGGACCGAAAGCTGAAGGATTTGGTGGGCGACCTCGAAGTCATCCTGCTTCAGATTGCGAACCTCGACTCGCATTACGACTCTCCCGCGGTGGAGATGTTGAAGAGCGGAGTCGACCGAAAAGCGATACTGCTGAAGATCAATCTCCAGGAAATTGAACGGATCGGCGGAGGAAACGTGGGGGCAGCGAAACAGAGTACGAGTTCAAACAAAGAGACCAACGAAGGAGAACGACCATGATTCGGCATCCTCAATCGAAAATGTATTTTGTCGCGGGCGCTCTCGTCATGTTGCTGCTCGCGCCGGCATGGGCCCAGGACCGGCCCGGACGAAAGCCCCGGGCCATTCCATCAACCCCTGCACTGCCTGCAATTCCGCCGGCGGGGACCATCCACATTGAAGCCGCGATCGCCCCGGACATCGACCTGATGCCCCGGGCGCTCGAAATGCCCGAGTTGGATGCGGAACTCGCGAGACTCGAGGTCGTCATGCCGGATGTCGAGATGGCGCTTGACGGAGTATCCCCCGCGCTTGCGATGGCGCCGTCCATCGACCTCGCGCCCGTGGCCGAGTCGATTGTCGACATCGGGGCGCTTGCGCAGGAGGCAACCCCAGGTCAGGAAAAAGCGGCGGATGCAACCGCGAAAGCCTACCAGGATGCGTATAATCTCGTGCTCGACAAAAAATGGCCCGAAGCGCTGAAGTCCCTCGAGGCGTTCATCGCCGACCATCCCCGGGGGCGCTGGACGGACGGAGCAAAATACTGGAGATGTTACACGAAGGAGAAGCTGGGAACGCCGCTCGAAGAAGTATTCGATTGCTACGAGGATTTTGTGAAGAAGAACCAGAACAGCTCGTGGGTGGACGACGCCAAGACGAATATGGTCCGGATCGGGACGGAGCTTGCGAAGCGCGGAAAGAAGGAATACGAGCCGATTGTCCGATCAATGGAAGAAAGCGCCGACGAAGACGTCAAGCTGGCGGCACTGTACGCGCTGCAAAATGCGGGCGATGACCGGGCGCTGACTGCCATCATGAATCTGTACGACCAGTCCAAGAGCGAAAAACTCCGCGGCAAAATCGTCTACGTCCTCGGCAACTTCGATTCTCCGAAGGTCGTCCCGAAACTTGCCGACATTGCCGTCAAAGACCCGAGCACCTCCGTCCGGCGGAATGCGGTGTACGCGCTCGGCAATGTGAAAAGCGGGTCTGCCATCGGCTCGCTCAAGGAAATCATCAACTCGCAGGTGGAAGCCGAGATCCGCAAAACGGCGCTCTATTCTCTGGTGAATGCGGACGGGGAACAGAGCGTACCGTTCCTCGAATCATTCGCCGCGAGTGAGGAAAACATCGACCTTGCACGTGCCGCGACCTATTCGCTTGGGAATATCGATAACGAGGAATCGACGCGGGCGCTCGAAACGTTGCTCAAGGCCGCAAAGCGGATCGAAGTGCGGAAAGGCGCCCTGCAAATGCTCGGAAACAGGCATGATTCGGTCGCGGTCGCCGCGCTATGCACCGTTGCCACGAGCGACCCGGACATGGATTTACGGCGGACGGCGATGTACGCGCTCGCAAACGTCCACACCAAATCCTCCATCGATGCGCTGAAAAAAATCGTCGCGTCGGATGCCGATGCGCGGCTCCGCGAGGCGGCGGTGCAATCGATCGGCAATTCGGGTGCGGACGGTGCAAGGGATTATCTCACCAACCTCGCGCTGAACGAGCCGAACGAACGCGTCGCACGCTCGGCAGTCTACGCGCTCGGCAACATCGTCGGGTCAGACAGCTCCGGCCTTTTCATTGATATCGTGCGGAAGGCGAAGTCGGCGGAAGTGCGAAAGGCGGCTTTGGCCAAAATCGCCGAAGGGGGCGGGTCGAAGTCCGTCATCAAAACGCTCGGCGATCTGTTGAAAGACATGCGTGACCCGGACGAGCGTGTGTCGGTCGTGTATGCCATCGGAAACTCAAAGAGCGATGACGCCGTCGATATTCTCCTTGATGTCATCCAGAAGGATGAGAATAGGCGAGTGCGGACGTCCGCGGTCAATGCCCTCAGCAACATCGGGACGCCGAAGGCACAGGATGCCCTGGTGAAAATTCTTGAAGTGAAGTCGGAATCGAAATGAACGCGGGACACCGCTCGGCGCCGGCATTCGTGTCTGTGGTGTTGTTCATATCGCATGCCGCGGTCGTGGGACAATCCGCCATCGTTCGTGCGCCCGATTCAGCCGTCACCCTCGACGCGCGCTGGGATCGGGCGTTAAAAGAGGGGGAAGCAAGAAAGTGGAAGGATGGATGGTGGGTCGGATACCGGATATCACGTCTCATGGGACGGGATTCGTACATCGGCAATTGCATGTCATCGCACGGAATAGTCCATAGCGAACGGTCGTTGTACGAAACAGTGGAGGGGTATTCGAGGGACTCGGTTGCCGCGTTCATGCAACGGCGTGAGCAGAGTTACCGGCGACTCCACAACTCTGACATCCTCCAGCTGAAGGACATCGCAATCGCGGTCCGGCTCGGCGATTCAGGCGCCGTGGAGGAGTTACGTTTCGCGAGCATGGAGCTCTCGATTTCGTTCAGCGAGAGGCCGCTGGTCTGGTTGGGCTATGCGCGGGACGACGAAAGTGTCGCCTTGTTGAATAGTCTCTATTCCGCGACCAAGGGGGAACAGATCAGACAGAGCTTTGTCGAGGCAATCGGTATCCATCAGCGCAGCGACAGGGTGCTGCCGATTCTGCTGGAAATCCTGCGTAGTTCCGAATCAGACAAAGTTCGCGCCGAGGCCATTTCGTGGATCCCTGAACATGCTGCCGAAGGTTCATTGGGGATCCTCACGGCGGCCGCCGAACGGGACAGGTCCGCCGACGTACGGGAGCGGTCCGTCTTTGCGATCTCGCAACTTCAAACGGCGAATGCTCTTGACACCCTGATCATGATTGCCCGTCGGGGGCGGGATGAAAAGCTGCGTGGACGTGCGACATTCTGGCTGGGGCAGAAGGCGAGCGAGAAGGCATTGTCCGCTTTGGAGGATATCATAACGACGGACGACGACCTTGAAGTGCAACGGCAAGCGCTGTATGCTTTGTCTCAGCAGAAGGCGGGAATGGGATTGGATAAAGTCATCGACGTTGCGAAGAATCATCCCAGCAGGAGACTGCGAAAGGTTGCTATTAATACGCTCAGTCAAAGTGAGGACCCCCGAGCCAGGGAAGCGTTGATAGATATCCTGAAGAACTAATCCCGCCTCGAACCCACGAGTCCGTTGTCATTGGGAGGCGCGCTGTCGGTGCCGGGCCGAACTGAAATCCGTCTATTATCGCACGAAATCGAAAATAAATTCATCTCCACAGTTTTCTTTCGGCCCCGCCGAATGTTGATGCCCCCTGCCACAACCTTTTTTCGCGGAGTCAAGTCTTACCGGAGAGTTGATGCATAAACCGGGAGACTGTTCATGCGGGCTGTAGGGATTTCCTTCATCCTTCTCACATCGTTCTCTGCCCTCCGCGCCTCCGATTCCCTTTCTATCCCGCCTCCGATCCTGGCGGTGCGCACGAAGGAACCCATCACGATCGACGGGCTCCTGACGGAATCGGTGTGGCAGCGGCCGGGTACCAGGGGGTTCGTCCAACATCTGCCGGTCGAAGGAGCTTCGCCGTATCTTCAGACCGAGATCTGGATCGCATACGATGAGGAGGCGCTCTACGTCGCCGCCCGGATGTACGACTCTTCTCCCGATTCCATCATGCAAGTCCTTGGACGGCGCGATGCCGACATCGTCGCGGACTGGTTCCAGTTTTATGTCGACCCGTACTTTGACAAGCGGAGCGGTTATTATTTCAACGTGAGTGCGGCGGGATCATTGCAAGATGGAACTCTGTACGATGATGATTGGAATGATAATTCGTGGGATGGAGTCTGGGAAGCCAAAGCGAATATCGACGAAAAAGGATGGACCGTCGAAATGCGGATTCCGTTTACCCAGCTCCGCTTCCGGCAACAGCAGAGTTACACGTGGGGAGTCGATTTCAGTCGCACAATCGGCCGGAATAACGAGCGGGATTATCTGGTCGCTACGCCGTTGAAAGAAAGCGGTTTTGTGTCGCGGTTCGTTCCCCTTGTTGGAATTCAGAACATCTCGCCTCCGCAGGACGTGGAGATCCTCCCGTATGTCACCTCCCGGGCGGAGTACGCACAACACGCTTCCGGCGACCCATTCAGCGCCGGTTCCCGCGTTCTTCCCGGCGCCGGCGTAGACATGAAGGTGGGCCTGGGAAGCAACCTCACACTCAGCGGGACGATCAATCCGGACTTCGGACAGGTGGAGGTTGACCCGGCGGTCGTGAATCTCAGCGACGTCGAAACCTACTTTCAGGAGAAACGACCATTCTTCATCGAGGGAGCGAACACGTTTCGGTTCGGACATGGGGGCTCGTCAAACTACTGGTCATTCAACTGGTCGGACCCGACGTTCTTTTACAGCAGACGGATCGGCCGGAACCCGCAGGGGACGATTCCCATCACGCCGGATTTTGTCGACAACCCGATTGGCACGCACATTCTCGGGGCCGGGAAAATCACGGGGAAGGTGGGGGATAATTGGAACTTCGGCGCGATCCAGGCGGTCACGAACAGCGAGTTTGCCCGGACACAAACGGCGGGAGAGCGCGATGAGTATCAAGTCGAGCCGTTGACGTACTACGGCATCGGCAGGATCCAGAAGGATTTCAACGCCGGCAACCAGGGACTGGGGTTCATTGGTACTGCGACGAAGAGATTTTTCAACGACGAAGGGCACGGCGATCTTTTAACCGACGAGATCAACAGTGCGGCGTACGTCGGCGGAGTGGACGGCTGGACGTTTCTGGATAACAACAAGGATTACGTTCTCACGGGCTGGGGAGGGGTGTCGAACATCCATGGAAGCCCGACGACGATCACGGCCCTTCAAACGAACTCGCGGCATTACTTTCAGCGGCCGGACGAAGGAGATCTCCACGTCGACAGCGCGGCGACGTCGCTCACCGGCTATGCGGCGCGCCTGAATCTGAACAAACAAAAGGGACCATGGATGGTGAACTCCGCATTTGGAGTCATCGACCCGCGATTCGACGTGGATGACCTTGGATTCCTGTGGCGTTCTGACGTCGTCAACTACCACACGGCAGTCGGGTACCGCTGGACGGTTAAGACCGAATACTACAACGACATCGGCGTCAACGCGGCGGCTTTCGGGAGCAACGATTTTACGGGGAATACCACATGGCGGGGATATTTTGCGAGCGGTTGGTACGACTTCACCAATTTCTACTCGCTCAGCCTCGCGTATGCCTACAACCCGCCGTCGGTCGATATCTGGGTCACCAGGGGGGGTCCGGCGGTGCAGCTCCCGATTGGCCGTGAAATCGATTACAATTTGTCGACAGATCCGAGGCAGCCGGTCGTCGTGACGGCGTACGGATCCACGTATCATGGCGGAGGTGGATTGCAGAACATGGTGGAAGTGGACGTTCAGTACAAACCGTCCCCAAACCTGTCCGTCACGGTCGGTCCCAATTATTCACATTTGTACAATGAAGACCAGTGGGTCGACTCGTACGCCGACCCGACAGCGACCGCGACTTACGGAAACCAATACGTCTTCGCGTTTCTCAACCAGATTACGCTCTCGGCAAACATCCGGGTCGACTGGACATTTACGCCGCAGTTGAGCTTTCAGCTCTATGCGCAGCCGCTCATCTCGTCCGGCGCATACGTCGACTTGAAGCGATTCGTCCAGCCGCACACGTTCAACTTCAGCTCGTACGGGAAGGATGGTTCGACGATATCAAGAACCGTTTCATCCACAGGGGACGTGTCGTACACGGTCGACGCCGACGGTGCGGGCCCGTCCCCGGCGTACACATTCTCCGACCCGAATTTCAACTTCCGTTCCCTGCGCGGAAACGCCGTGCTTCGCTGGGAATATCGTCCCGGGTCCGCTCTCTATCTTGTCTGGACCCAGAGCCGTTCGGATACGGAAGTCATGGGGGACTTCGCGTTTAACCACTCCCTCGACCGCCTCGTCGGCGCACAACCGGATAATATCTTCCTGTTGAAGTTTACGTATTGGTTGAATATGTGACAGAAGGGAACATCGGGGGAGCGGCATCGTTCTCAAGCTTTTAGAGCCGCACGAACATCTTACCCGGAAACTGCTTTACCGCTCCCTTGAATTCGAGTGAGAGAAGTGTCACCAGGGCATCCGCGGTGGACGTCGACGCGAGTTCGGCAATCGTGTCGATGTGAGTCGGTTCGAGTTGGAGGACGTCGAGCACCGTTCGTTCAAAAAGCGTGAGCTCCACAGGGGGGACGGTTGAGTGCCGGCTCCCCAAAAGCGGCCTCACGTGATATTCGAGTTCAGCCAGTACGTCGTCCTCACTCTCGACGAGTTTTGCCCTTCCTTCCCGTATTAACGCGTTCGGTCCCTTGCTTCGCTTCTCGCCGATCAATCCAGGAACAGCAAACACCTCCCGATTCTGGTCGAGCGCCGTCGACGCGGTGATCATCGCGCCGCCGTCGATGTCGGATTCAACAACGATCGTTCCCAGCGACAGTCCGCTCACAATCCGGTTGCGGCGGGGAAAATTCGTCGGGTCCGGCGATGTCCCCAGGGGAAATTCCGACACGACGGCTCCCTGACGTTCAATTCGCGCCATCAGTGCGGAGTTTTCCTGCGGGTAGGGAACGTCGAGCCCGGATCCGAGGACGGCAACAGTCCGGCCCCGGTTCTCGACCGCAGCGGCATGCGCAATCGTGTCGATGCCTCGCGCAAGACCGCTGACGACTGTCATCCCGAGCGAGGTGAGCGCCTTGCTGAACGACTCGGCGGCCATCCTGCCGTACGCCGACGGCTTTCGCGTCCCCACCACTGCGATCGAATACCGGTCATTCTCCTTGAAGCTTCCGAGGACGTAGAGCAAAACCGGGGGGTCGTAGATTTTCTTGAGCAGGGGAGGGAATTCGTCGTCCCACAGCGTCATGATTCTCGCTTGCAGGATGTTCAGCCGACGCAACTGGTCTTTGACGAATTGCTCGGTCCCGTGCGCATGAGCGATTGCCGATGCGAGTTTCTTGTCTATTCCCTGAACCTTGATCAGTTCGCGCGGGGGCGCCGAGAGCGCTTTTGCAGGATCGCCGAAATGCGTGACGAGCGCCCGGATTTTTTGAGGACCAATTTTTGGAATTGCGGACAGACGCAGGATGTCGCTGACATCGAACATACTCCCCCCGGTATGTGAAGGATGGATCTAGCTCTTTATCTCGACCGACATGCCGTCGACCACGGCGACGATGATGGAATGGACAGGCACATCCTTCCGTTTCAGGATTTGCTGGGCGCCCGCCCCCTCTTGAATCATCAGTACGACGTCGCCAACGCCGGCGTCGACCCGGTCGATCGCCAGGACATCACGGCCCAGCGCATGGCCGTCGAGGTCGACCGGTTGAACAATGAGAAGCTTGTACTCCCGCAGGCTTTCGTTCTTCTGCGTCGATACGATCGTGCCGGTCACCTTGCCGAGAGTCATCGTCGTCTCAGGCCCTTTGAGATATTTCAAACGTGAATCGTTCAACAAGCCGTTTCGCCTCACTGGCGTTCGAGGCCTCGGCAATGATGCGGACAATTGGTTCCGTATTCGATTTTCGGAGATGAACCCACGAGTCGGGAAAGTCGATCTTCAAACCATCATCCTGATTGATCTTTCCCTCCTCACGATACTTTATTGCGAGATATCCGAGGATCGTCTCCGGGCTGTTGTCCCCAACGGCTACCTTCCCTTTCGTAATCGAGTACTGCGGCATCTTTTGCTTCAGCTCGGAGAGGGTGCCGTCGAATTCCGCGAGCTGCTGGAGAATGATCGCGATTCCCACCAACGCATCGCGGCCAAGATGGGATTCCGGATAAATCACCCCGCCGCTCCCTTCTCCTCCGATGACCGCTCCAATCTCGCGCATTTTTTTTGCGACGTTGATTTCGCCCACCGGAGTCCGGATGACGTGAGCGCCATAATGTTGTGCGATAGTGTCGACAGCCCTGGTGGTCGATAAATTTACGACGACAGAGGGGGATGCACTTCGTGTCTTCGCTTTTTTAGCGCTCGAGAGTTTGTCCAGGATGAACCGCACGGCGGTCGCGATCGTGTATTCTTCCCCAAACGGCGCGCCTTTCTCGTCGATCAGCACAAGTCGGTCCACATCCGGGTCGACGGCGATGCCGAGGTTCGCCCGTTCTTTCTTTACGCGGCTGCAGAGTGATGTCAGATTCTCCGGTACCGGCTCCGGCGTGTGCGAAAAAATTCCCGAAACATCGCAATTCATCTCGACGACCCGAACTCCAAGCGCCCTGAGCAATTGAGGGACGACCGTTCCCCCGGCCGCGTTGACGCAGTCGAGTACAATCTTGAACCTGCGTTTCCTGATCACTGCCGGCCGAACCCACGGAATCCGGAGGACCGATTGAACGTGATAATCCCGAAACGCTTCTATGGACGTGAATGCCCCCTGCTTGTTCCATGTTGCATACGCCCGGGAATTCACATCTGCAAACTTCCAAAACTCTTTGTTCTGCTCGGCGTCGAGAAATAATCCGCTCGGGGCAAAAAACTTCAGGCCGTTCCATTCCATCGGATTGTGACTTGCCGTGATCGATATTCCGCCGGCCGCTCTTTTCTTTTCCACGGCAAGCGCGACTGTGGGGGTCGGGCAGATGCCAATCGCCATCACATCTGTTCCCATTTGCAGCAGCGTCGAAGAAACCAGATGCCCGATGCTCTTTCCCGTCACTCGACCGTCCCGGCCGAGAACAATCGGCCCTCGTCCGCAGTATTCCGCAAACGCGGATGCATAGCGAACGACGGCTTCGGGGGTCAAATCGGTTCCGACAACTCCCCGAATTCCGGAAATGCTGACCATGAGAGACATCGGTTGCTCAGCGAGGGGTGGAGGGTGCAGCAATGTAACGAACGGCGCGAGGAGATGCAAGGATCACGGCTCTCTTGATAGTTTCCGATCGCCTCGCTACATTGCACTCGTCAATTTGTTCGGAGATGTTGCCATGCGGCTGAGTGAGCGAGAAAAAGTCGAGCTCTTGCACATCGCCCGAACGCGAATCCGCTCCCTGCTCGAAAATACCCCCGACCCTCCGATTCATGTTTCGAATTCGCTCGCGATTCCGTGCGGGGCGTTCGTGACCCTGCGCCTCGACGGTGAATTGCGCGGATGCGTCGGATATGTCGAACCGCGTCTCCCGCTCGACCGCACGGTCGCCGAGGTTTCTGCAAAATCCGCTTTCGACGACCCTCGATTCCCGCCGTTGACAATAGAAGAGTTTCGACGGACTGAAATTGAAATTTCGGTCCTGACCCCGCTCCGCCGTGTTGAAAATCCCCAATCAATTGAAGTCGGCGTGCACGGGGTCGTGATCGAATGCGGGATTCGGCGGGGGCTCCTGCTCCCGCAGGTTGCGGAGGAGTTCGGCTGGGATCGAGACCAGCTATTGAGTCACACCTGCCTGAAAGCCGGGCTTCCGGCGGATGCCTGGAAGTCTCCGGGCGTTGGCATCTACTCTTTTTCCGCGGAGAAGTTTTCCGAGTCCGAGTTCAGCGCCAAAGCGATATGAAGCAATCGGCAGTGAGACCTGCGGCCGTAGCGGGCACGTTCTATCCGTCGGAACGTGCGCTTCTCGCACAAACGGTCGATGAATTGCTCGAGCGGGCCTCCGATGGAGAACCCCCGGAGGGTTTGAAGGGGTTGATCGTTCCGCACGCCGGATTCCAATACTCCGGCTACACCGCCGCACAGGCGTTCGCCCTTCTCCGCGACCAGCAATTTGACACCGTTTTCGTGGTCGGCCCGAGTCACCGGGAATATTTTGAAGGCATTTCCATATCGCCCCACGATGCATACCATACCCCTCTGGGTGATGTCCCCGTCAACCACGAATTCCGAAAGAAGCTGGTGGACGAGGCGAAGCGAATCGTCATCTCCCCGGACGGGCATCGTGCAGAGCATTGCATCGAAGTACAACTCCCGTTCCTTCAGCGCGTACTTAAATCCTTCTCCCTTGTTCCCATTATTATCGGCGACCAACACCGGGAGTTTTGCGAATCTCTCGCCGAAGTGCTCTCATCGGTCGGCGGGATTTCGAACGCACTGCTGGTGGCCAGCAGCGACCTGTCCCACTATCATCCCTACGATGACGCCGTCCGCCTCGACCGGGTGGTGATCGACGACGTCGAAACATTCCGCCCCGATTCCCTGATCGAGAAGCTCGAGCTGAGTGAAGCGGAGGCGTGCGGCGGAGGTCCCATCGTCTCGGTCATGATGGCCGCGCGGAGTCTCGGGGCCGGCCACGCTCACATCCTCCACTACTGCAACTCGGGAGATGTGACGGGTGATAAGGCGCGCGTCGTCGGCTATCTCTCTGCCGCACTCGCCGGGGTCCACTGAGTGGCGCAGACGCATCGCGCGCCGACCGTCAGCTTCATCGGCGCAGGAAAAGTGGCGACGACGCTCGCCGTGCTGCTTGCGCGCCGCGGCTACACGATCGCCTCGATTGTGAGCCGGTCCGGGTCGTCTGCCCGCTCGCTGGCTCGACGCGTGCGATGCCCGAGGTACTCGGCTTCGGTCGCCGACCTTCCGCCGGAATCACAATTTGTTCTTGTCGCCGTACCTGACGATGCGCTTCGGGCGGTGGGAGCCGCAATCGCCCGCTTGCCCGATCTTCCATTTTCCAGGCTCACCATCGCCCACACTTCCGGAGTTGCGACCAGCGACGTCTTCCGTCCGCTGAAAGACAAAGGAAGCGCGGTCTTTTCCCTCCATCCCATTCAACTTTTCTCGCCCGCAGTCTCGCTGGACCGGCAGATGCGGATCATGGACGGCATAACGTACGGCTACGAAGGCCCTGCGCGCACGCGACGGTTCGCCAGGAGGATCGTGCGGGATCTCCACGGACGATTTCTCGAGATTCCGAAACAGGAAAAAATTTTGTATCATGTTGCCTGCGTGCTCGCCTCAAACTATGTCGTCGGCCTGCTTGGCGCCTCTGAACAGCTCATGCGGTCGGTCAATGCAGAAGGCATGCGGGCGCTCAAACCGCTCGTCGAGGCCAGCGTGCAGAATGCGTTTGACGGCGGGGCTGCACGGGCGCTCACGGGTCCCATCGCACGGGGCGATGTCCGTACGATCGACCTCCATCTCGGCGAGTTGAAACGCCGCAAGAAGGATGTTGCAGCTCTCTATCGGTCGGTCGGACAATACGCGCTTCTGATGCTCCGCCGGCATGGCCGGGCATCCGGCATGCGATTTGACCGTCTCAGACGAAAGCTGAAATAAATCTTCTCGAGGCAATCATCCATGTCCGGCACTGAAACGATTCTCTTTGAAGGAAGGCAGGGCATCGCCCGGGTCACGATCAACCGTCCGGAAAAGCTCAACGCCCTCAACGCCGAGACGAAAAAGGAACTCTTCCAGCTCCTCGAGCGAATCAAACACGACTCGGGCATTGATGTACTCGTTCTGACGGGAGCGGGGGAAAAAGCGTTTGTGGCCGGCACGGACATTCAGGAGTTGTCGCAATTGACGGGTGAAACCGGAAGGGAGTTTTCCGAGCATGGGCAGGCCGTTTTCAACGCCATCGAAAACCTTGGCAAGCCGGTAATTGCGGCGGTCAACGGATACGCTCTTGGCGGCGGCATGGAGCTTGCGCTCGCCTGTCACATTCGCGTCGCATCGGAGAATGCCCGCTTCGGTCAGCCGGAAGTGAATCTCGGCGTGATTCCCGGTTACGGCGGAACGCAGCGCCTTGCGCGACTCGTCGGCAAGGGGCGGGCGATGGAAATGATCCTGACGGGGGATCCGGTCGATGCGCACGAAGCGTTGCGGATCGGTCTGGTCAACAAAGTTGTTCCTCCGAAGGACCTGGCGTCGACTGCGGACGAGATCGCACGGAAGATCCAGTCCAAGGGACAATTGGCGATCCGGCTTGCGCTGAAGGCGGTCAATACGACGGACGAAGCGAATCTCACCGACGGGCAGGTGTTGGAGGCGAGTTTGTTTGCCCTCTGCTGCGGGTCGGCGGAATTCCGCGAAGGGACTTCGGCATTTCTTGAGAAAAGGAAGCCCATGTTCAGACAACCGGACGGGAAATCGTGAGTGTGCGATGAGCAAACCGGCATCGACAGACGCGGGAAAGGTGATGGAGACGATCGTCTCGCTGGCGAAGAGGCGTGGGTTCGTGTTCCAGTCAAGCGAGATCTACGGCGGGTTGAACGGATGCTGGGACTACGGGCCCATGGGCGTGGAGATGCTGAACAACCTCAAGCAGCAGTGGTGGAGGGAGATGACGTACCGGGAAAACGTTGAGGGACTCGATGCCAGCATCTTGATGCATCCGAGGACGTGGGAGGCGTCGGGTCACGTGGAGAATTTCACCGACCCGATGATCGACTGCAAGCAGTGCAAATCGCGATACCGAATCGACGTCATTCTCGAAGAGCTTTCCCTCAAGAAGAAGAAAGACATTCTCCGTCAGTTAGCGCCGGGTGCATTCGAAGGACAGCTGAAGGACGAAGTGGTCGAGAAGGAATTTGCCGCGCGCACCGCGACGGATGCGACGTTCCAGGGCATTCTTCCCCTGATCTCATGCCCGAATTGCGGGAACAAGGGAACCTTCACGGATGCGAGGAAGTTCAACCTGATGTTCAAGACATTCGTCGGGCCCGTTGAGGATTCCTCTGCGGTCGTCTATCTGAGGCCGGAAACCGCGCAGGGGATCTTCGTGAATTTCCTCAACGTCCAATCCGCCACGCGTCAAAAAATACCGTTTGGCATCGCCCAGATCGGGAAAGCATTCCGGAATGAAATCAACACGAAGAATTTTCTTTTCCGCACGCGGGAATTTGAGCAGATGGAGATGCAATTTTTTGTGAAACCCGGCTCCGACGACGCGCATTTCGAATACTGGCGCGGCGAGAGAATTCACTGGTACGAATCGCTCGGGATGAAGAAGGAAAATCTCCAGTGGCATCGCCACGAGCCGGGGAAGCTGGCACATTATGCCAAGGATGCGTACGATATCGAGTATCGGTTCCCGTTCGGCTGGGGCGAGATGGAGGGAGTCCACAACCGGACGGATTATGACCTCAGCCGGCACGAACAATTCTCCGGCAAAAGCTTGAAAGTGTTTGATGAGGATACCAAGGAACGATTCACGCCGTATGTGATCGAGACTTCGGCCGGAGCGAGCCGTTCCTTTATGGCATTTCTTGTCGACTCATACCATGAGGAAGAGGCGCCGACAGCAGAGGGGGGCTCGGAGACGCGCACGGTGCTGAAACTCCACCCGCTCCTCGCGCCGATCAAAGTCGCCGTCTTTCCGCTTGTGAACCGCGACGGCATGCCGGAGATCGCCCGGAAAATCGAGGCCGACCTGCGGCCGCAGTTCCGGGTGTTCTATGACGAAAGCGGGGCGGTCGGACGCCGCTATCGGAGACAGGACGAGATAGGAACACCGTTCTGCGTCACCGTCGATTCGCAGACGCTCGCGGACCGGACGGTCACGGTTCGGCACCGTGATTCGATGCGTCAGGACCGGGTAGCCGTCGATGCCCTTCGGCGTTTTTTCTCCGACGCCTTCTCCTGACATCCGGCAGGTCGTGTCGCAGCTCCGCTGGATTGCACTTTCCCTCATCGTCCTTGCCGTTCTCTGCGATGCCCAGTTTCCTTCCGACCCGGACGTCGACATCCATGTCCAGAAGGGGATCGACCTGCTCTACAATGTGGAATTCGACCGCGCGCAGGCGGAATTCGATGCCGTCATCAAACTCCGGCCCGACGAGCCCGTCGGCTATTTCATGCAGGCGATGGTTGAATGGTGGAATATTGTGGCCTACCATGACGACGGATCTCAGGATCAGAAGTTCTACGATATGCTTGAACGAGTGATCGACATGTGCGAGAAGCGGCTCGACCGGAATCCTGACGATGTGACGGCGCTGTTCTTCAAGGGAGGCGCGGTCGGATTCCGCGGGAGACTGCGCGCCGAACGCGGGAAGTGGCTCGGGGCGGCTAACGACGGCATGGTTGCCCTGCCTCTGGTTCGCAAGGCGCACGAGATCGACCCGAAGAACGAAGACGTGCTCCTCGGCATCGGCGTGTACAACTATTACGCGGATGTGATTCCCGACATGTATCCCTTCGTCAAGCCGGTCATGATCTTCTTCCCGGGCGGAGACCGGAAGAAAGGGCTCGAACAACTCAAGGAAGTATCCGAGCGCGCGAAGTATGCAAAGGTTGAGGCGAGCTACATCCTCCTGCAGGATTATTTCACCTATGAGAAGGAGTACGCAAAAGCGTACGAGATTGCGCGTTCCCTGTGCGACCGATTCCCGAGGAACCCCGTCTTCCGTCGCTACCTGGGCAGATGCCTTGTGAGCGTCGGCCGATTGCCGGAGGCGAACGAAGTGTTCCTCGAGATCGAAAAACGATTCTCGGCCCACGATCCGGGATACGATGACTACGACGGCCGCGAAGCGTCGTACTACATCGGGAGGTTTGAATTCGTCGGCTCCCGGTACCAGAACGCCCTCCGGTACTTTTATGCGTGTGACAGTCTCTGCCGGCGGCTGGACAAGGATGGATCGTCCGGCTTCATGGCCATGGCCAACCTCCACATCGGAATGATTTACGACCTGCAGAAAAGAAGGGCCGAGGCGGTGCAGCAATACCAGAAGGTACTGCAGTTGAAGGAGTACGAGAATTCCAGGAAGGACGCAGCGCGGTATATCGAAACACCGTACGCGAGAAACTGATGAAGATGGAAGTTCTCTTTCTGGGCCTCGCAGCCGGCGTCGCAGATGTGATCGGCGGGCTCATCGTGGCGGGCCGCAGGCGCTGGCCGGAAGGCGTGCAGGCGGCTCTGCTGGCGCTCGGTGCCGGATTCATTCTCGCCCTCGCGTTCATCGAGCTGATCCCCGATAGCCTTGTCCTGCTTCCGTCGTCCGCCCCGATCTATCTTCTCCTTGGCTACGCGACCCTTCATTTCTTCGAGCACACGGTGGTCCGTCATCTCCATTTTGGCGAAGAGACACACGCCGAGGTCATGGTGTCGCACACGGCTTCTGTCTCCGCCTTTGCCGGACTGCTCGTCCATGCATTTTTTGACGGCGTGGCGATCTCGGTCGGGATGCAGTACAGCTTCCTGCTCGGCCTCCTTGTTTTCTCCGCAATTTTTCTGCATAAGTTTCCGGAAGGACTGACGATCGGGTCGATCATGCATTCGGCGGGATATTCTCCGCGGTTGGTCGTGGTTTCGGCAATCGCCGTCGGTGCCGCCACCGTCGTGGGGGTTTCGTCGGTCTTCGTCCTGGAGCGCGTCGGAGCGGGGCTGGTGGGGGCGGCGTTCGCCTTTTCCGCGGGGACGATTGTGTACGTCGGGGCGAGCGACCTTATTCCCGAAATCAACAAGACACGGAACCGCCTTCCGCCGATTCTCGTCTTCGGCGGCATCCTCCTCTTCTATCTCAGTAAATCACTTCTGGAAAGATTTGTCCGGTGAGCGGCGGCTCACAGGCTCATGCCGAGCGAGATCCGATGGAGGCCGCCGATGGTTCCGTAGGAATTGAAGGAGTAATCAAGAAGGTATTGCTGGAACTGAAAGCCGCCGCCGATTGAAAATCCCGCCAGGCCGACGGCGGTTCCCAACGAGAGCTCCTTCCGCTGTTGGTTGCTGTAGCCCAGCCGGAGTCGCACCGATTCGCTGACGAGGAACTCCGCACCGAACGTGAAGGCGCTTAACCGGTCGCCGACACTCGAGGCGTTTTCGTTAAGCCTGTGAAAATCGAGGTTGAGGTAGACGGGGAGGTGCTCGGGACGTTTGGTAATGCCGACAGCAACGTCCAGCGGGAGCGATTCCCGCACGCCCGCATACGTGCTGAGCTGGCGCCCCAGGTTCAGGATGCTGGCGCCAACGGTGATGCCCTCGGACGGAATGCGGTACAAGCCGCCGAGGTCCAATGCGAGACCCGACGACCGGTACTCGGCGATCGAAGAATAGATGAACTTGAGGTTTGCACCGACGAACGTTTCGTCATCGACGGCGGTGCCGACGCCTCCGACGAGGGAAAATTCGCTGGCCCCGAACGTGCCCAGGACGTTGGAGGATGCATCCGTTTCGGTGAACGATCCGTAGTCGATATACGTAATCCCGATCCCCACCGTTCCCACGCCTTCCCATTCCTGGGCGTACGAACCGCTTCCGAAGTTGACGTCGAGGAGGTGCTTCATGTAACCGACCGAGGCCCTGGGTGCCGAAAGGGTCGCGAGCCCGGCCGGATTGTAGAAGATGAGATTCGGGTCGTCCTCCATGGAGACAAAACTGCCGTTCAGCCCCGCCGCGCGCGCGCTCACGTCAGTTTGCAGAAAGCTAAACGTGCTGACCTGTGCCTCGGCGTCGGCGGACACAAGAAGGGCGGTTACGGTGAGAACAAGGCCTGGTCGCATGCCGGTGAATCTACAGAATAAGGCCTCGATTTTCAAGAGGATCGCCCTTGATGCGTTCAGGAATTGCACCTCAACTTTTTTTTTTGTAATTTGATGCATTCGAACGTTACGAACTCAAGGCATGTACGATGAAACCCGGAATCCATCCAACATATCGCAAATCTGTCGTCACCTGCGTATGCGGCAACACGTTTGAGACAAGGTCGACGGCGGGAAACCTCCACGTGGAAATTTGTGCCAACTGCCATCCGTTTTACACAGGAAAGCAGAAACTCCTAGACTCGGCCGGGCGCGTGGAGAGGTTCAACAAGAAGTACGCGAAAAAGAAAGAGGTAACGCCGGCCACGGCAGGGGCTTAGGACGGTGTAGATGGTCTCAACGGCGGAATGTATGGTTTAATGCATTCCGCTTTTTTTTTCTCACGCCAACGGAGGTGACAAATGCTTTTGACGATCACAGATTCCTACGAATCCATGAGCAAAGAAGGGGCACGGTTGGTCGCGGACCGGATCCGCCGGAAGCCCGACCTTGTGCTCGGGCTGGCGACCGGCAGCACGCCGCTCGGGCTATACACCGAGCTCATCCGGATGCACAAGAACGAAGGGCTTAGTTTTGCGAAAGTGACCACGTTCAACCTCGACGAATATATCGGCCTGCCGCGGACCCACTCTCAAAGCTACTTCTATTTCATGTGGGAAAACCTCTTCAAGCATGTCGACATCGACCGGAGATTTATCCATGTTCCCGACGGGATGGCCAACGACGTCGAGGCGCATTGCGAATGGTATGAGCAGGAGATCAGGCGTTTTGGCGGCATCGACATTCAGATCCTGGGAATAGGAGGGAACGGTCACATCGCATTCAACGAGCCGGGCTCGTCCCTCGGGTCCCGGACCCGCATCAAGACCCTGACAGAGCAGACCGTGAAAGACAACGCGCGGTTCTTCAAGACGATGGAAGAGGTCCCCAAACTGGCGATCACGATGGGAATCGGGACGATCATGGAAGCCCGCGAAGTGGTGCTGCTCGCAAACAAGGCATCGAAAGCGGACGCGATCAAGGCGGCGGTCGAAGGTCCCATCACAGGGATGGTTCCGGCGTCCATCATCCAGATGCACCGGAAGGCCTTTGTCATCGTCGACAAGGACGCATCGTCCAAGCTGACGTACAAGTTTAACGGGTAAGACCATGGCTGCCCAGGTGTGCGTCTTCGAGGACGATTTCTATTCCCATTTTCTCCCCCTGGCGTATTTCCGCCCGGTCTACAATCTGAAGTGCGGAATGACGTCTCTCCGGGAGAAAATCCTGCGCATGTATCCGGGTGCGCGCATATCCCTCCATTGTCGCTCCTATCTCGCCGATTACCTGCGGCTCCGGAATCCGGGTTTGCTCGTCAACGAAATCACCGAGGACAGCTGCCTGTTCATCAACGGCCGCGTCGTCGGGGACGAACAGCTTTCGCGCCGGATACCGCTCAGGCAGAAGAACGACGTGGCGTACGTCAACGACCACCAGGTTATCGCCGCATACGTGAGCGGGCAGAACCTCCGAAAAATCAAAAAGCAACTTCACCAGCTTCTCTCGATCGAAAACTTCGACGAAGTTCCGAAGGCGGGCACGAACGTCGAATCCGTCTCCTACCCATGGGATCTTGTGAGCCGCAACGGAGCCGAGATTGCGAAGGACTTCGAGTACCTGCGCGGGGTCCGGCGTGGGAAGAAGGGGTTGCGGAAGGCCCGCGAGTTCCGCGGGGCGTACTTTCTCCATGAGAAGAATATCGTCGTCGAAGACGGTGCGACGGTGGCGCCGGGCGTTGTGCTCGATGCCGAGGAGGGGCCGATATACATCGGCAAAAATGCACGCGTGATGCCGCAGTCGACAATTATCGGTCCGGTCGCGGTGGGCGAAGGATCCTGGATCAAGGTGGGAGCGCAGATCTACGAGAACACGAGCATCGGGCCGGTGTGCAAGGTCGGAGGGGAAGTGGAGGGGACGATCATTCACGGCTACTCCAACAAGCAACACGCGGGATTCCTCGGACATTCCTACATCGGCGCCTGGGTGAATCTCGGAGCGGGGACGAACAATAGCGACCTGAAGAACAATTACGGAACGGTCAAGGTATCGCTGGGGAACGAACAGATCGACACCGGCCTTCAGTTTGCGGGGCTCACGATGGGGGATCATTCGAAGAGCGCCATCAATTCCATGTTCAACACCGGAACCGTGGTGGGTGTCTGCTGTAATATTTTTGGGGCGGGCTTCCCCCCAAAATACGTTCCGTCGTTTTCGTGGGGAGCGGCGGGAGAGACATTTACATCCTACAACATCGACAAGGCGATCGACGTCGCCCGACGGGTGATGGCGCGAAGGAAGATTCAGCTTTCTCCGGTCGAGGACAAGCTGTTTAAGAAAATTTTCGACCTCACAAGCGACGAACGACGCCGCAGAGGGATGCCGAGCTGAGGAGTCGAAGGTTGCGTGAAGGCGGTACGAGAGGCCGTACATGACTGCAGGAACCGGTATGGCTGAAGCGATCGAACAACCGGTGCAGGACAAGCTGTACGCCGGTCCGCGCGGGTTGGCGGTCAAGGTCCTCAACCGGATCGAGCGCTCGGACGCCTACCTGGACAAGCTCCTCGACGCCGAGCTTCGTTCAGATGAGATGAACGAGCTCGACAAGGGATTGATGAACGAGATCGTGACGGGGGTCATCCGCTGGCAGATGAAGCTCGACTGGGTCCTGACCGGGTTCTTCCACGGGAATTTCACGAAGGCAGAGACGAACATCAGGAATGCTCTGCGCGTCGCTCTCTACCAGATCCTGTTTCTCGACCGTGTCCCGCATGCTGCGGCCGTCAACGAATCGGTCGAGTTCATCAAACGCCTCCGAGGTCAGAAAGTCGCCGACCTCGTCAATGCGATCCTGCGAAACATCATCCGGAACCTGGAAAATATCCGCTACCCGGATCCGGCTGAGGAAAAAATTCGCTATCTGTCGGTCATCGAATCCCATCCGGTCTGGATGACAAAACGCTGGGTCGGGCGTTTCGGCGAGGATGAAGCCCGCCAGCTCATGGCGGCAAATAATCGCATCCCCGACCTCTCCCTACGGGTGAACCGGCTCAAGATCGACGCCAACTATTTTCTTTCTCTTCTCGACAAGAACCAGATCCAGTACTCCCGGTCGAAGTACCTCGACTCGTTTGTCCGCGTTCGTCATATGGCGGGGATCGGCAACTCGGAAATGTTCCGTCAGGGCTTTTTCGCAGTGCAGGATGAGAGCGCCGGCTTGCCCGTTGTCATGCTCGACCCCAAGCCCGGCGAACGAATCATCGACCTCTGCTCCGCGCCCGGAGGCAAAACCACGTTTATCGGTGAGTCGATGAAGAACGTGGGAGAGATCGTCGCGCTCGATCGGTACGAAACGCGTCTGAATCTCGTCCGCCAGGCCTGCCAGCGGCTCGGCATCTCGAATGTGCAATTCGTTGCCGCCGATGCCTCGACGTTCGACACGGCTCCGGCGGATAAGATCCTCGTCGACGCTCCCTGCTCCGGCCTCGGCGTTCTGGCAAAGAAGCCCGATTCGAAGTGGGCCCGCGAACCCGAAGACATTGCCGACCTCGCGCGCTTGCAGAAATCCATACTCGAGAACGCCGCCCGTCTCGTCAAGCCCGGCGGAATCCTCGTCTACGCCGTCTGTACATTTGAGCCCGAGGAGACCTCCGCCGTCGTGCAAGCATTGCTCACCAGCCATCCGGAGTTTTCGGTCGACGCGCAGTACCCCAACATCGCTCCCGAACTCGTCACGGCGGACGGATTCGTGGAGACGTTCCCACACAGGCATTCGATGGACGGCTCGTTCGCCGTCCGTCTGCGCAAGCGCCCGACGTGATACGGTTCGATTCCATGGTGCCGATATGCTGTTCCGCCATGTGGTTACGGTCTGCCAGCCGCAGGTTGAATTCGACGGTGGACGCATCTTGTATCTGTCCGAATTGTTCAGTGAAATCCTTCCCTTGAACCGAAAACAATGAAAGTCGTTGCGAAGCCGAAACCCGTCGAGGGGAGTGAATGGAGCAAGGGCTTCCTGTTTCTTGAAAAACCCGAGCCGCGGGTCGAGCGGGACGAGGATGTGCTCATCAAGGTCCATGCCGGGGCGATCTGCGGAACGGATGTTGGTATCTACACGTGCAAGGAGTCGCTTCGCGTCGAAATGTTGAAGGCCAGGACCGATCCGGTTACGGTCGGCCATGAATTCAGCGGTCAAATCGTCGACGCCGGCAGGAAAGCCAGAACGCACCTCGCCCGGTTGATGCTGAAGAAATCGAAGTCCGGCCGTGGGGTTGCCAGATTCACAAAGCGCCGGTCGCCCGGCGTCCTGGGGCGAGACCGCAGGTTCCTGCAGGTCCTTGAATCTGATTTTTTTGCCACCGCCGAAATGCATGTCACCTGCGGCGTGTGCGCTCAGTGCCGGGTGGGGGAGCGCCATGTCTGCCGCAACACCGTCATCAAGGGAGTCCACGACGACGGCGCCTGGGCGGCCTTCGTCAAAGTTCCGGCATCCAACGTGCGCATCTTCCCGCAATCCGAGATACCTCCCGATATCATCAGTTTCATGGACGCCCTCGGCAACGCAACGCACACGGTCATGTCGGCACCGGTTGAAGGGCGGACGGTGGCGATCCTCGGTTGCGGCGTTCAGGGATTGATGGCCGTCGCGATCGCAAAACACGCAGGTGCGCGGCGAATCTACGTCACCGACGCGTCGCACGCCGGCGCAACGCACGACAAGCTTGTGAGCGGACGGTTCGCACTCGCAAAGCGGTTTGGCGCCGACCACTGCTTCGATGTTGCGCGCGCGGATGAACGCCGTGCTCTCTTCGAAACGGTGAGGAGTGAAACCGACAACACCGGCGTCGATGCGGCGTACGAGATGTCCGGCAACTATAACGCCTATAACGATGCGGCGCGCATCCTGCGAAAGGGGGGCGTCTTTTCCCTCCTCGGCATACCCGCCGGCATCCTTGGAGTCGATTTCGCCAAGAACATCATCTTCAAAGGCGTTACCGTCCACGGGATCATCGGACGGCGGGTGTTCCAAACGTGGGACCAGATGGAGCTCCTTCTCAAACGCGGACTCGCACGCGAGCTTGTGAATAATGGATTTGTCACCCATCGATTTCCCCTCAACAAATATGACGAGGCCATGGCCGTGATCGAGAATGGAGACGCGTACAAAGTCCTCCTCAAACCGTAACCACCGATTCTGCCCGACAGAGGATCCATGGAAATCTCGTCCCTTCTGACCGATGAACTGAAACGCCTCGAGGAATCGGGGACGTTCAAGTACGAGACGGCGCTCGAATCCGCCCAGGGGGGCGTCGTCCTGGTCGGCGGAAAGAAGGTCGTCATGCTCGCCTCCAACAATTATCTTGGCATGTCGAACCACCCCGCCATCCGCAAGGCCGCCGTCGACGGCATCAGGAAATTCGGATACGGCGTCGCCTCCGCCCGATTTCTTTGCGGAACCCAGACGATCCACCGACAGCTTGAGCGTAAGATTTCGAAGTTTGTCGGGACGGAAGACACGCTCCTCTTTTCCTCGTCGTTCGCCGCCAACATCGGATTTTTTGCCGCACTCACGAATGAAAAACTCGGTAATGATGAATATCGGGACGTGATTTACAGCGACCGGCTGAACCACGCCAGCATCATCGACGGACAGAGGTTGTGCAGGCCCGAAGTGACCGAGAAGAAAATTTACGACCATGCGGACGCCTCGAGCCTCGAACGACTCCTCGAAGCCGACAAGGGGAAGAGTTTCCGGCTGCGCATCATTGCGACCGACGGCGTCTTCAGCATGGAGGGGGACACTGCTCCGCTTGCCCGGCTGGTGGAGCTGGCGCGGGCGTATGGCGCGACCTTATTCGTGGACGATGCGCACGGCGTCGGTGTCTCGGGGAAGACCGGTCGTGGCTCGCCGGAGGAATGCGGCGTCTTCGGAGACGTGGACGTCCTCGTCGGGACCCTGGGCAAAGCCATTGGCGGCGCGGCGGGAGGGTACGTGAGCGGAACGAAAACGATGGTCGAATATCTCCGGCAGAAGGCGCGGACGTATGTCTTCTCGAACTCGCTACCGCCGGCAATCGTCTTTGCAACAAGCGCCGCGTTCGACCTTCTTGCACGCGATAAATCGATCGTCCGCCGCCTGCATGAAAACACGGAATACTTCCGACACGAGATAAAATCCCTCGGCTTCCGGATCATCGACGGCCGGCATCCCATCGTTCCTATCATGCTGGGCGATGCGAATGTCGCGCAGGATATGAGTGCTGCGCTCCTGAAAGCGGGGGTCTACATTAAAGGGCTCTGGTTCCCGGTCGTACCGAAGGGAGAAGCCCGGCTTCGGGCCCAGATTTCCGCCGCCCTGACGAGAAAAGACATCGACCGGACACTCGAAGCGTTCGAGGCCGTCGGCAGACGCAAGGGCATCATTTGACGCGCGGATTCGCGCGATGAAGGGCCGGCTCGTCTTTCTTGACCTGCTGCGCGGTTGGGCGACGCTCGTCATGGTCGAAGTCCACGTCTTCAACGCGTTTATGCAAACTTCCTGCCGCGGGCAGGAATGGTTCGGAGTCCTGAATTACGTCAACGGCCTTGTCGCCCCCTCATTTATCTTCATCGCCGGATTTGTGTTCGTGATCGTGGGCGAGCGAAAGCTCGAAGCATTCCGTACCTTCGGCGCGGTTTTCTGGAAACAGCTCGGCAGGATCGTCTTGATTCTCGGTACCGGCTACTTTCTCCATCTGCCATCATTCCCTCTGTCGCGCATGCTCCGCGAATCGACGCCGGATTCCTGGCTCAGGTTCGCTGAAGTCGACGTGCTTCATTGCATTGCCGTTGGACTTCTCATCCTTTTCATCCTCCGGATCGTCATCCGGCCGCAGGACGTTTTTGGATACATTCTCCTCGTCCTCGCGCTTGGGACGATCTTCGCGTCGCCGTTTCTCTGGGATCATGATTTTAGCCTGGTCATGCCTCCTTTTCTCGCGGCGTACATCAACGGAACTCACTATTCGCTCTTCCCATTGTTCCCGTGGCTTGGATTCATGCTCGCCGCAGGATTTCTGGCGTCGCAATATACCCGCTTCCGAAACGAACAGAGGGAGGAATTGTTCATCAAGCGGTTGGCGCTTGTCTCCGTCCTGATGATCGTCGTCTCCCACATCATCCCGAATCCCCACGACATCATCGGTGCGGCCTCGCCGGATGCCCGGTCGAATCCGTGGTTCTTTGCCGAGCGATTGGGAATTGTACAACTCCTCCTCGTGGCCTGCTGGTTCTACGCCCGCAAACGGAACACGGAGACGTCCTTCGTCCTCGACATCAGCCGCGAATCGCTCCTCGTCTACACCGTTCATCTGCTCCTTATCTACGGCCTCTTCTTCGGCGACCGGAGCTTGTCATCGCTTTACGGCGGCTCGCTCAGTCCCGCTCTCTCGGCCGGAGCAACGCTCCTCCTCGCGCTCCTGATGGTTCTGCTTGCCAAGGTTTGGGGAGGGCTGAAACGAAATTCGCCCGGGACGGCCAGGATCACATCGTATGCAACGATCGGCATCATCCTTCTCGTTTTTGTCGCTCGATAGAATTTCATGACCGTGACCCTTCTCATCCTTCTGGTTGTGCTGATCGCCATGGTCGGCGTCGTCCTGACCCAGATGCTGAGGCAGCGTCCGGGGACGGAATCATCGCTCCTGGTCCAGCAGCAGATCGATGCCCTCCGGGGGGACATGCGCGAACATTTGCAGAATGCGACGGTCGCGCTCAACCAGCTTCGCGATACGACCACGCACACGATCAATCAACAGCTTTCGAGCGTCACGCAACAGCTCCAGAATAACACGGGGCAGGTCGGCACGCGCCTCGATAATGCCGCAAAGGTCATCGGCGAGGTGCAGAATAAATTGGGAGAGCTCGGCAAGGCGACGCAGGAGATCCGCGAGCTGGGCCAGAGTGTTTCCAAGCTCGAAGAGATGCTGAAAGCGCCCAAGCTCCGCGGCGGATTGGGAGAACTCCTTCTGGAGAACCTTCTTCGCCAGGTCCTGTCCGCCAATGCTGTGCGCATGCAGTATACGTTCCGGAACGGCCATACCGTGGATGCCGTGATCATCACCGAAGGCCGCATGGTGCCTGTGGATTCGAAATTCCCTCTCGAGAATTTCCGGAAAATGGTGGATGCAAAGTCGGAGGCGGAGAAGAAGACTGCGGCACGCCTGTTCCGCGCCGATGTGCGCAAACACATCGACGCGATCGCGGACAAGTACATCCTGCCCGACGAGGGGACGTTCGACTTCGCGCTGATGTACATTCCGGCCGAGAACATCTATTACGAGACGATCATCAAAGATGAATCCTTCGCGGAGGAAGACGGGCTCTACGCGTATGCGACAAAACGCCGGGTCGTGCCCGTTTCGCCGAACAGCTTCTACGCCTACCTGCGCGTCATCGAGCTCGGCCTGCGGGGGCTTCAGATCGAGCAAAGCGCCCGCGTGATCTATGAGAATCTTGAGCGGCTGAGCGTGGAGCTCGGAAAATTCTCGGAACTGTTCGAAACGCTCGGGACACAACTGAACAATGCAAAAAACAATTACGATAAGGCGGACAAGCAGCTCGGCGCGCTTTCGGAAAAATTCAAATCGGTGCAAAGCCTTCCCGAGTCTTCCGGCAAGCCGAGGCAGATCGAAGGTCCGGGCGGTCCGCACGAACGAATCGCTTGATTTTCCAGTCGGATTTTCCAATATTCTTCACGGTTTTATCGGCCATTCTCCAATAACCTACCTCTGAGGGAGGACTCAATGTCGAACGATGCCCCCAAACAAATGCTCAAGATTGAATGGAAATGGGTGGTGATCGCGGTTGTCGTGGGGCTCATCATCGTCGGTGCTTCGTATTCGATCGTCTCGAAAACGTTCCATAGCATGGAAATTCAGGCGCTCATCATGATGGTCGGCTTCGCGGCAACGGGGGCGATCGTCGCCTACTTCTCGCCCGGCGTCACGATCAATGAGCCCGCGGTCGGCGGTATGATCGTCATGGTGCTCATGCTCGCTTTCCTGTACGCGACCGGAGCTTCGGAAATAAAGCAGTCGGCGACGACGAATGTCCTGCTTCTCGTCCTTGGAATCTTCTTTTCCTGGGCAGGCGGGTGGGTTGGGGAAAAGCTCCAGGGGGATGAGGACAGCGCCACCGAAGCCGTCTCGACCCGGTTTCAATGGAAGTGGGTCATCAGCGGCGTCGTGATTGGATTTGCGCTGAACGCCCTCTTCGTGTTTCTCCTTGCCCCGGCGTTCCAGATCAACCTCAACCTCATCCTCGTGGCATTTCTCGTCAGCTTCGTTGTCACAGGATTCGTCGTCGGATACAAATCCCCCGGGGTCACCATCAAGGAGCCCGCGCTCGCGGGGGTTTTTGCGGTCGTCCTCGACTGGGTTTTTGTCGAATTCATCGTCAAGCTCCACGTGCCCGCGAGTTATGTGGTCTCCGGGCTCGCGCTTGGATTTCTGTTTTCAATGGTCGGGGCGTGGCTGGGTGAAAAGTTCCAGGAGAGCGTTGAGAAAAAAATGGCAGTCTGAGATTCTGTCCCCGACGGACATCATATGCCTCTCGCGGGAAAACCCGGGAGGCATTTTTTTTGCGCCGGCGGGCTCGATCTGCTTTGTTGGAGTCCGCCGAAACATCGCAGGTGGGTACCCTTTGCTTTGATGGTTTCCACAGACATCGAGCAGGGATATGAAGCCCCCATCGGTCTCGTTGCTCGATGGAATTCCGCACAATATTCACGTATCTTCGGTTCGAAAGCATCGACAACGATTAACAGGAATGTTTTATGGCGGGTTCGCTGAAACGAATTGGCATTCTGACGGGCGGCGGCGATTGTCCGGGTCTCAATGCGGTCATCCGGAGCGTCGCGAAACCCGCGATGTCGTATTTCGGAGCAACGGTTGTCGGCATCGAGGACGGGTTTGAAGGATTGGTGGAAGGAAGGATGCATGAGCTCACGCCGAAGGACGTCGGCGGCATTGTGAATCTGGGGGGAACCATTCTGGGCACGTCGAACAAGGGGAATCCGTTCAAGTACCCGATCGAAACCCCCGCGGGGATCGACATCATCGACAACTCCGAAAATGCAATCCGTAACTACAAAGACTGGAAACTCGACGTCCTCATCGCGATTGGCGGGGATGGAACGATGCATATCGTCGACCGATTCACCGAGCTGGGACTCAATTTCATCGGCGTGCCGAAGACGATCGACAACGACCTCTCGTCGACCGACATGACGTTTGGCTATGACTCGGCGGTCAGCGTTGCGACGGAAGCGATCGACCGCCTGCACACGACGGCCTCGGCCCATCATCGCGTCATGGTGGTGGAAGTGATGGGACGGTACGCCGGCTGGATCGCGCTCGGTGCGGGGCTGGCCGGCGGAGCGGACGTCATCCTGATTCCGGAGATCCCGTTCATTTGGCAGAAAGTATTCGACCACGTTCTCAAGCGGGGCAAACACGGCTCCCGGTTCAGCATCGTCTGCGTTGCGGAAGGAAGCAAGCCGGCCGAAGGAGGCCTTGTGGTCAAGGAGCAGGATGCAAAACGGACCGACCCGATTCGGCTCGGCGGCGTCGGCGAGCTGGTGGGAAAGAAGATCACCGAGGAGACGGGCCTCGAAACGCGCGTCGCAGTCCTGGGGCATGTCCAGCGCGGCGGAAGCCCGACGCCGTTTGACAGAATCCTCGCGACAAAATTCGGATCGATGGCGCTCCAGCTGGCTTCGGAGGGGAAATTCGGCTACATGGTCGCTCTTCGCGGGACAGACGTGACCGCCGTGCCGGTGAAGGAGGCAATCCTGAAGCTGCGAACCGTGCCGCCGGACTCCCAGCTCATCCTCGCCGCGCGCGCGGTGGGGACGGAGTTCGGGGACTGAGCCCGTCGACGCCATGATGTATGCCGAATCGAACGCATGAGCAATCGCAATTCCACGGTCGAACTCATCGACCCGCAGTTCCTGCTCAATGCGTATTCGATCGGCTATTTTCCGATGGCGGAATCGAGAGAAGGACCGATCTCCTGGCACTCGCCCGACCCGCGGGGGATCTTTGAACTCGAACGGTTCAATATTCCGCGGAGTCTCGAGCAGACGATCCGGAAGAATCTCTTCGAGGTTCGCGTTGACCGGGCATTTGAGGAAACGATGAGAGCGTGCGCGGCGAGAGACGAAACCTGGATTTCGGAGACCATCATCCGGAGTTACTGCAAGCTTTTTGAGCTGGGGTTCGCCCACAGTGTCGAATCGTGGAAGGATGGGAAGCTGGCCGGCGGACTGTACGGCGTATGCCTGGGGGCGGCTTTTTTTGGCGAGTCGATGTTCAGCACGGCCGCCGATGCATCCAAGGTCAGTCTCGTCCATCTCGTCGAGCGGCTCCGTTCGCGCGATTTCCGCCTTCTCGACACGCAGTTTGTCACGCCGCATCTGGCAAGATTCGGAGCCGTTGAAATTTCGCGCGAAGCATATCTCCGCCGGCTGAACGAGGCACTCGCCCTGACGCGGTCCTTTTCCTGATCGCCTTCGCATGTCCGGCGTATCCCAGATCCCCGTCGTCACCCAAACCAACTTTCCGGGCCTCCGTCTCCGGGGGCGGGGAAAAGTCCGCGACATTTATGAGTTCGACGACCGGCTCCTCATCGTGGCGACGGACCGACTGTCGGCATACGATGTTGTCATGAGCCAGGGCATTCCGTTCAAAGGAAAGGTCCTCACCAGGATCTCCGAATTCTGGTTCGAGCAAACGCGCCCGATCATCCGGAACCATCTTGTCTCGACCATCGTTTATGATTATCCGCGGCCCTGCAAGCCGTACTGGGGCGAGCTGGAAGACCGGTCGATGCTGGTGGAGAAAACGAGACCGCTGCCGATCGAGTGCGTCGTACGCGGATATCTGAGCGGCTCGGGTTGGGTCGAGTATCAGGAAAACCGAAGCGTGTGCGGAATCTCCCTGCCGCCCGGGCTTGTCGAATCGTCCCGGCTTCCCGAGCCGATCTTCACACCCGCGACGAAAGAGGAGGCGGGGAAACACGACGAGAATATTTCGTTCGAGCGAATGGAAAAGATCGTCGGGCCGGATATCGCCGTGCGCGTGCGCGACGTTTCTTTGCGGATTTACAAACGAGCGGCAGCGATCGCGGAGGAAAAGGGGGTGATCATTGCAGACACGAAGATGGAGTTTGGACTCGACACGAGCGGCGAGCTTGTACTGATCGATGAGCTATTGACGCCGGACTCGTCCCGGTTTTGGCCCATGGAAAAATACGAGCCGGGGCGGCCGCAGGAGAGCTTTGACAAGCAATTCGTCCGCGACTATCTTCTATCGGTAAAATTCAACAAGAAACCCCCGCCGCCAAAATTGCCGGAAGAAGTGATTTTCAAAACGTCTGCATTATATCTCGAAGCACTCAAGAAGTTGAGCGGCAGGACTCTCCTCTAGTTGCGGTTGGAAATCGCCGGTTTTGGCGGTATATTCGCGTTTGACTCGTTCACCATTTGAAAATCATCAGACAGCTCATGCTCCCTCTGAACAAAGAATCGATCCTTCAGTCCCTCGCCCGCGTCTCGGACCCCGACCTTCACCGGGACATCGTCTCCCTCGGGTTCGTCAAGAATCTGACGATTGCGGGGAAGGATATTGCGTTTGACCTTCAGTTGACCACGCCTTCGTGCCCCGTGCGCGATGAGTTCATCGTTCAGTGCGAACGAGCCATTCGAAGCGTTGTCGAAGGAGTGGGGAAGGTCGACATCCACATGACGTCGAGCGTTGTTGCGCACGTCAACGTCCAGAAGGAGGCGATCCTGCCCGGCGTGAAAAACACCCTCGCGGTGGCGAGCGGAAAAGGGGGGGTCGGGAAGTCGACCGTTGCGGTAAATCTTGCCGTCTCGCTTGCGATGGACGGTGCAAAGGTGGGGCTGGTCGATGCCGACGTGTACGGCCCGAGCATACCGCTCATGTTTGGAGTCAACGGGCGTCCCAAAGTCTCGAACAACAAGTTGATTCCGCTCGAACAGTACGGCGTGAAAATCATGTCGATCGGATTTCTCGTCGACCCGATGCAGGCGGTCATCTGGCGCGGACCGATGGCCAGCGGCGCCGTTAAGCAGTTCATGGGTGACGTTGTGTGGGGGGATCTGGATTATCTGGTATTCGACCTTCCGCCGGGAACGGGCGATATTCAGCTCACGCTTGTGCAAACGATTCCTTTGACCGGCGCGGTCATCGTCACGACGCCGCAGGATGTCGCCCTGGCGGATGCCAAGAAAGGACTGGTCATGTTCAATAAGGTGAACGTTCCCGTCCTTGGGATCGTTGAGAACATGAGTTATTACATTTGCGGCCATTGCGGTCATCGCGAGAATATCTTTGATTCGGGAGGCGGAAGCCGGACGGCGACGGAGCTTGGCGTTCCGTTTCTGGGGGAGATTCCGATCGTGACAAACATCCGCATCGACGGAGACAAGGGAGACCCGATCGTTCACGCGGAACCGGAGGCGCCGTCGGCGCAGGGAATTCGTAAGATCGCGCGGAATCTGGCGGCGCAGATCAGCATTCGGAACGTCGCCGCCCCGGCGATGCCGAAGGTGGAGATACTGATCGGTAATCAATCCTGACCACATGGTAACCGCCGGAGCCATTGAACAGAGTCTTATGAAGGTTCGGCCGTATCTCGCGATGGACGGCGGGGGCGTGGAGCTTGTTCGATTGACGGAAGAGGGGATCGTCGAAGTCCGGCTCGTTGGCTCATGCGAGGGTTGTCCGATGTCGAAAATGACATTGCGTGCGGGAATCGAGCGGGCGATCATGATCGAACATCAGGAAGTGCGGCGGGTAGAGCAGGTGCGGTAGGAGTTCGTCGGAACTGTGCGTCTCGCGGTCGCTCCGAGTCAGATGCGGTTATCTTTTTCCCTTCGAATCAACTTCCAGCAATTTTCCTTCCTTCAACTGAACGACCCGGGCCGGATATTTCTTCACCAGTTCGTAGTTGTGCGTCGCCATGAGGATCGCCGTCCCCCGCATGTTGATCTTCATGAGCAAATCCATGATCTCCGCCGATGAACCGGGGTCGAGGTTTCCTGTCGGCTCATCGGCTATGAGAATCGACGGCTCGTTGATCAACGCCCGGGCGATAACGACCCGCTGCTGCTCCCCTCCCGAAAGTTCGTGCGACATGTGATTGCGCTTGTGACTCAACCCCACATCCGCAAGCGCGTGCAAAACTCTTCTCTTGATGTCACTCCGTTTCGCATTCGTCACATACAATGTGAACGCGACGTTGTCATACACGTTCCGGTCTTCCAGCAGTTTGAAATCCTGAAAGACGACGCCGATCTTCCGTCGAAGATGCGGTATCTCCCGGCCCTTTACGCTGGAGGCGTCGTGCCCTGCCACTCGAATCCGCCCCGCATCGGGCTTAAGGTCGAAATAGAGCAATCGCATCAGCGAGCTCTTCCCCGCCCCCGTCTGTCCCACGAGATAGACAAATTCACCCCGACGAATCGACAGGTCCACCTTCTCCAGGACGACCTGACCGTCGAATGAAACGGAAACCGAGTTCAGGTCAATCACCTTCCCCCCGGTTTTTGGATATGAGAACCGCAAGCTTCATCGCTTCAACCATGCTCGTCATGCTCGCCTTGTTTTTCCCGGCGATGTCGTACGCGGTCCCGTGGTCCGGCGATGTCCGGACGATATTCAATCCCGCCGAATAGTTCACGGCTTTCCCGAACGACGCCATTTTGAGCGGAATGAGTCCCTGGTCGTGGTACATCGCCACGACGGCGTCGAACTTCTTGTGGCCCGCGTTCCCGAAAAACGCGTCGGATGGAAACGGTCCCTCGGTTTGTGGAAATCGCGACCGCGCTTGTTCGACTGCAGGTCCGACGATCTGGTCGTCCTCCGTCCCCATCAATCCATGCTCGCCTGCGTGCGGGTTGAGCGCAAGCACTGCGATCCGGGGCCTTGGAATCCGGAAGTCCCTGACAAGAGCATCATGGACCACCGAAATTTTCTCCACGATTTTTTCCTTTGTGATCTGGTCTGCGACCGAACGGAGCGAGGTGTGAATCGTCACAAGCCCCACCCGCAATTTGTTGGAGACCAGCATCATGGCGACATGCGCGGAACGGCTCAGGAGGGCGACCATTTCGGTCTGACCGGGGAAATGGAACTGTGCGAGTTGCAGTGCCTCCTTGGATGCGGGAGCCGTGACCATGGCATCCACCTTCTTCCGCATGCAGAGGTCGACGGCACGTTCGATCGCCGTCCCGGCGTTCTTACCGGCCGACTTCGACACCTTTCCATAATGAACGTCGGCAAAAATTCCGTCTCCGACGTCGAACACCATCAGGCCCGAATGACTCAGGAGCGGAAGCGAGGCCTTCCCGATCGCCGTTTTGATCCGAAGCCGGCGACACTCGTGTTCAAAGATGTTCAAGGGGCCGACCAGGAGGGGCAGACACACGCGCCGGACGGCCGGATGGAGTGCGGCTTTGAGCGAAACCTCCGGTCCGATGCCATTGAAGTCGCCGATGGTGACCGCGATGACCGGTTTCAAAGATTCTCGGAGCTCGTGAGGAAGTAGGTGCCGGACTTATTCGTATCGGTGAAGACGAATTTTCGTTTGAGGCCCTGGTAAATCCATACTTCGCTGGCGGGTTCGTCCGGGTGGAAAACCCGCTGGATCGAGGTCGGCTGACCGAACAGGATGAAGATGCGGCCGCGGTCCGTTTTGTAACCGGTTGCCTCCGTCGGCGAAGAAAATCGGCGAATCGATTCATCCACACGCCGGTAGTATTCCGCCATCACGGCGTTGTAGGCGGTCGTCGTGTCCGGATTGCGCGCCTTCCAGAACCGGTCGAACGCGGCCTGCGACCGCGCTCCCGAAAACGAGTTCATCTCATCGGTCTCGTCCGCCGTGGCGATGTATCGGAGTGCATCGACGGCGAGCTGGAAGTTCGAGAGGGAGAACGGCTTGTTGGGCCAGATGACCATGAGCGATTCGCGGCGAGTTGCCGACGTGCCGCCCGATGTCACATCGATGTCGACGGAGTACCTCCCTGTCTCGAGCCGGCGCAGAGGTAGATTGACCGTCAGGATTTTCATCGCCTCATTCGGCGAGTGGGTGATGCGGTACGATACACCATCTTCCCCCTTCACCAGGTTGAGAATTCCGTTCTCAACAGTGAAATCGTCCCCTCTGAACGCCGATGTGTCGTCGTGGCGTTCTTCGGGATTTTCGTTCGTGATTTTCCAGCGGCACTTCAATCCGGCGGTGTCTTCCGGCACATAGCACTGGTAGATATAACCCCCGGAGGATCCAAGAACTGCGGCCCCGCCGCGATTGACCGTGTGGTAGATGGGTTCATGACTCACCGAGTCGAACGACGACGATGCGTACAGAATTGCCGTGGACAAATTGAGGCGCTTCTGCGCGGGACGCTCGGCGTTGACCTGCGTGCTGTGGTCGGAAAACGTGCGGCCGGATTCGAGGTCCTTCGCTTCGACGAAGAGATGATACGTCCCTTCGCCGACCGTGAGCCGAACGGCTCCCTGCTCATCGGTGAGCGGTTCGCCCTGTTGCGGGAGCGTCGACCTGCTTATCTGGATCTCGCGAACCTCGCGGGCAACGGATGCCTGCTGGTCCGACTGGAGCTCGAAATAAATCTCTCCGCGGCCGATGAATTCGTTTTTCGCGAGGTTGGCTGAATTTCTTACGAAGATGAAAAATGCTCCGTTCACCCGATAATGAATGTCGATGAACACCTTCGAAGTGTCAAGGGAGAACACGGAAGCGGCTTCGAACGACACAAATCTTCCTTGATCGGGAAGAGGAGGTGCGAATGATTCCTGCCCCCGTGCAGTTGCTCCGACGAGCGTCAGCGCTGCGGGCAGAAGAAGGAACTTATGAGATCGCAAGGTCATGAAGGATGGTCGCATTTTGTGTGCCGACGATCTTGCCGGGATTCAGGATCCCGGCCGGATCGAACAATTCTTTGATTTTGACGAAAAGAGAGTAGACGGTGCTCCCGTAGACGCGCTCGAGGAAGGGAGTTCGCACAAACCCGTCGCCGTGCTCGCCGGAGAGCGTTCCGCCGAGGGAAATGGCGAGGTTTGTCACTTCGGATGCGACCGCGTCGATTGTGCGGATGTGCTGGGGGTTCTTCAAGTCGACGAATGTTCCGCAATGAATGTTCCCGACTCCGGCGTGGCCGTATGCGGTGAACGAAATATGGTGGCGGTCGAGGATCCTGGCGAGCTCCTCGAGGTATCTCCCGAGCCGCTCGACGGGGACCGTAACATCTTCGATGAACGACGATTTTCCGAATGAACTCTCGAGGTTCAGCGCTTTGCTGATGCGCGTCCGAAGATCCCAGAACTCTTCACGCGCATCGTCGGTTCGGAGAATGTCCAATGCGGCGCTTCCGAGCTGCCGCCGGAGGTCGTTCACGAGCGTTTCGAGGGACTCTTTACTGTTGCCTTCAAACTCAAAGTAGAGCAGAGCCGCGTCTCCGGGCGATATGGAACGGCTTTTGATGCCGGGAAGGTTCTCTCCCGCGAGGAGAAACGAGCGGTCGAGGATTTCGATCGCGCTCGGGTTCAACGGGAGCGCATGAAGGATGGCATCGACCGATTCTCCATAGCTCCTGAACGTCGCGACGGCTCCGATGCGATGCGGCGGGCGTGGGAGGGTCTCCAGCCGGGCTTCGGTGATGATGGTGAGAGTACCTTCCGAGCCGGCGAACAGCCTGCGCAAGTCGAACGGATTGCTGGAGATGAGTCCGGGGAGATTGTACCCCGATGAATTTTTCTTGACCCTGGGAAAGCGTCGGAGGATTTCGGCGCGGTGGGGAGCAACGAGATCCTGAAGAGCCGGCCTGAGTCTCTCGAATCCTCCTGCCGGTCCCTCGACGGTCTCGAGTTCGCCGTCCGAAGTCACAACCGTCAATGATTCCACATGGTCGGCCGTCGGCCCGTACCTGAGTCCGTGCCAGCCAGAAGCATTCGTCGCGATCATGCCCCCGAGTGTGCACAAGCTCGCCGACGTCGGGTCGACGGGAAAGAACGATTGCGAATCGCTCAGTTCGCGGTTCAGCGCATCGAGGATGAGGCCGGGCTGAACCGTCACGGAATGTTCGGAACGGCCGACGATGCGATTCATGTAGCGGGTAAAATCGAGGATGATGCCGAATCCGACCGCCTGTCCGGCGAGCCCGGTTCCGCCGCCACGGGGAATGATTGCGATTCCTGCGTCGCGGCAAATTCGTGCGACGGTCCGGACATCCTCGGAATCACGCGGGAAGACAATGCCGATGGGATTGATGCGATACCAGGAAGCCGTGGTGCTGTACTGAAGACGTGCCTGGTCGTCGAAAAGGCAATCTCCCTTCAACCTCGCCTGTATTTCTCGCTCGATAACGGCGTATGCGACGGCCATGGATTTCTATCACCTTCACTAAAGTACGAAGAAGGGGAGGCAAAGGCAACGAACAGCGGAAAGCTCCTCTATGATTTCCAAGTTGAAAGAAATTCTGTCAGGAGGCGCACACCGACACCCGATCCGCCTCGCGGCGCGTATTCGGTTTTTTCCTCGAGGATTGCCGTGCCCGCAATGTCGAGATGCGCCCAACGATATGTGCCGACAAATTTTTTCAGGAACCAACCCGCTGTTATCGAGCCCGCCCATCGTCCTCCTACATTTTTAACGTCCGCAACGTCGCTCTTGATCAGCTTCTCGTACTCATCATAGAGCGGAAGCTCCCACACCCGCTCAAATGTTTTTTCTCCGGCACGCGTCAGCGCCCTTTTGAGCTCGTCGTCGTTTCCCATCATGCCGGTGACGACATGTCCCAGCGCGACGACGACCGCGCCGGTCAGTGTTGCAAGGTCGATGACCGCGGCGGGTTTGAATTTCTCCGCGTAGCCGAGGGCGTCGGCAAGTATCAGGCGGCCTTCGGCGTCGGTATTGTCGACTTCGGAGGTCTTTCCGCCGTAGTGCCGGACGATATCTCCCGGCTTCACCGCGCTCCCCGACGGCATGTTTTCCACTGCCGGGATCAAGCCCACGATATGCACGGGGAGCTTCAACCGGCTTACGGCCTCGAACGTCCCGATGACGGCGGCCGCACCCGCCATGTCCATTTTCATCTCGGCCATGGAGGCGGCCGGTTTGATCGATATCCCGCCCGTGTCAAACGTCACCCCTTTTCCCACCAGCACGACCGGCCTGCTCCGGCCGGCGCCATATTCCAGCTCAATGAACCGGGGCTTCCGGATACTTCCCTGGCAAACGGCGATCACACCTCCCATGCCCAGCTTTTCGATTTCCCGCTCGGCAAGGACGGTTGCCTTGAATTTGTTCCGCGCCGCGCAATCGCGTGCGGCTTTCGCGAGAGTTTCAGGATAGATTTCATTACCCGGCGCATTGGCGAGGTCACGCGTAAGTGCCGTTGCTTCGCAAATGATGCGCGCCCGTTCCGTCGCGTCGGGCCCCAGCCGGGCGATTTTCGGGTCCGCCGACGTAAGGATGATCGTTTGAGGCCGCTGTTTGTCCTCTTTCCCGGTCAAGTAACG
>DATJYV010000060.1:0-7313 GCA_035499415.1 Bacteroidota bacterium | reverse complement strand
CTGGGAATTCTTGCGGGGAATCTTGCCGCGCTCTACTTCAACATTCCCCCGGTTTTCCCGCTCGCCTGGGCCATCATCGGTTTCTCACTCTGCGTGTTCATCGGCGTTGCGTTTGGAGTCTATCCTGCCTGGAAAGCTGCGAACCTGGATCCCATCGAAGCGCTCCGCTACGAGTAGAGCGGTGCCCTGAAACGGGGGGTCACGCTTTCATTCTCATTCCCCTTTCTTCTTCAGAAAAGATCCATCCAACGAGTTTTCCCGCGTCGATCTCTTTGAAGTTGTCCCAGTAAAGTCTCGTTCGGAAGTAGCGCGACGATGTGTCCTTCTTTGGAATTCGGCCGACTTCATCCATGATGGCGGTAAAGCGGGACCTCCAATGCTCCAGGTTTTCCTTCCGGAGGTCGACCCAGCCGTCATGCGCCCATTGATTGACCGACTTCTCCGTCACGGGCAGCTCCTGTTGCCCGCGGTTGGGGGGTATCTTGACCTCCCGGCCACGGAGCAGTGTCCTGCCGTCTGCGAGCAGGATGGGGATCCCTATGGAAATGATTCTCGAGCGAAGCCCGGCGTCTGAGCGGATTCGCGCTTCTACTTTTTCAGAGATCATCCTGGCGGATGTCTCAACGACCTCCTTCATCGTTCGAAAGCAGACGTGCAGCAAGTGCGCCTCGTATAGAAGCTTGGAGAGGCGCGGCGGCCCGAGGATTTCGAACGCGACGCTTGTGACGCCATGGTCTGCCTCGAGCGCCTTGAGCTGCTTCATCGCGCTGTCGAACGTGAATCCGGCACGGTACGTGGGGTTGAGCGTTGCATTATCGAGCGCGTTGATGATGTCGTGCCCCGTGTTTCCGCCCCGGATCTCATAAAAGATCGAATCGCTTATCTCCTCCGGCGTCACGAATTCCATCTGGCCCGGAGTCGAAATCGCCTCGAACTCCGCTCGTGAAAAAGTTCCGTTCTCTCCCGTATCGATGAATACCGCCTCGAGGCTGCCACCGAGCGTTTTCCATCCTCCCTTTTTGGGGGCGAGTTCGAACGATTTGTCGAGCACCGTACCGGACTCCGGAGGACAATCGACGAGCTCGATCGCCTTTCCCCGCTTTCGAATTTCCCCGTATCCAATTTTTTTCCACGCGATGGCCGCAGTCGGCTTGATCTCCTTGGTGATCGGCGCGTCGGGAGTTCGTCCCATCAGGAAGAGCAGCATCGTGTGGGCGCCGGCGACGGACGACTTGCTCAGCAAGACGCTCGACGGTCGTTCCTCGCTGTGGGTGTATGGGATATTCAGCCCCATGCCGCCCGTTCCGCTCGTCCCCACCTTCACATAGATACGGGTGCCGACAATCTGCATCGAACGGTAGAGAAGCTGAACGTGGCGGATGAGCTGCGGCGTGTATTGAACTGCGAGGAGCCGTTCGGTCGCTTCAATCAGGCCGTCGGCATTGCCTGCCTGCTTCATTGACTGGCGCACAACGCGCGCCGCCTCAAAGAGGTCCTGGTAGGCAATGGCGGTGGCAGAATTGATGCAGTCGACGATAATCTCCGGCCGGTAGTGCTTGAGAAGGTGGAATATTGCCGACCGTTCAAGGACGTCCTGTGTGAACTCGTCCAGGAGGTCGTCGATGAGCATTGCCCGCGTGGAAGGGTCTTTGAGCAGTCCATCGCGCGGGCGATCCTTGAGCGAATGACGCAGAAAAATATTTCCCCACCAGGGGACAAACAAGCTCTTGCGCGTGCGCGGAAATTCGTCCAGCAGCTGCCGCACGGCTTCACGCGCCTCCGATTCGAGGAGAGAAGTGACGATGAGCTTCCTGGGCCGTTCAGTGACGAGCTTCCTGCAAACAGCGGAACCGACGAGCCCCCAGCCCCCGAGGACGAGAACCGTTTTATTCTGGATATCCATATGCGTCCTGACGCGAGTACAAAAAATGCACGCAACTCATCGTGCGGGATACGGACGAACCCGATGATCGAATCTCAAGGTCGTTGCCGGGTCTATGACTTCTCGACAACGCAGGCGGTTCCGTAGGCGAGTACTTCCGTCACGCCTGCCATGATCTCCGTCGCATCGTACCGAAAGCCGATGACAGAATTGGCTCCCACGTTCTGCGCGTGCTGAATCATGACCTCGAAAGCGTCGCGCCGGGTCTGCTCGCACAGCTGGGTGTAGAGCGTGATGTTCCCGCCGAAGAGTGTCTGAAAGGCGGCGCCGATGTTGCCGATCACGGAACGGGACCGAACGACAATACCGCGGACAACGCCGAGATTCTTGACAATCCTGTAACCGTCAAGCTGGAAGTTGGTGGTGACGAGTGAGTGGTCCATGCTGGTCCTCTTTCATGATGTGGTTTTCGGGGCTGGAATACATTTCCCGGTATCACAAACGGGATGCTCGGACGGGATCGGCAGTCCTTCACGGGCCTGGAGATTTCGGCACGACCGTATCGTACCAGAATTTCTTATCGCGCAATCCGATTTCATCGACATGGACGTGCTTTGCCTCGGTGTATTCCTTGAAACCTTCCAGACCGAATTCCCTGCCGATGCCGCTTTGCTTGTATCCGCCGAAAGGTGCGCGCTCGCTGATTAGATGCCATTCGTTCACCCACACCGTACCTGCGCGCAAACGCTGAGCGACTGTAAGGGCGCGATCCGTGTCGCGGGACCAGACCCCGCCGCCGAGCCCGTACTTTGAATCGTTCGCCATCGCGATCGCGTCATCGACGTTGCGATAACGAATAACCGAGAGAACGGGGCCGAAGATCTCTTCCTGCGCGATCGTCATCTTGTTTGTGACATCGGCGAAAATCGTCGGCTCGACAAAGAATCCGCGCGACAGGGTCGAGTCCTTCGGAATCCCTCCCCCCGTAACGAGCGTTGCCCCTTCGTCCAATCCCTTTTTGATGTATCCCAAAACGCGCTCCTGCTGCTTCCTCGAGATCGTCGGCCCGATGTCGGTCGCGGGGTCAGCCGGATCGCCCAATTTCAGTAACTTCGTCTTCTCCACCAGGCGTTTCATGAATACATCGTAGATCGGGTCCGGCAGGAACAGCCGCGTCCCGGCCTCGCAGCATTGACCCTGGTGGTAAAAAATCGCATACATCGACCCGTCGACGGCGAGGTCGAGGTCCGCGTCATCCAAGACAATGTTGGCAGATTTTCCTCCGCACTCCAGCGTCAATTTCTTCAAGCCGGCGGCAGCCAGCGTCATGATCTTTTTGCCGACCTCCGTCGACCCGGTAAATGCGATCTTGTCGATCCGGGGGTCCCGGACGAGGGCTTCGCCCGCTTCATCCCCGAAACCCGTGAGAACGTTCACAACTCCGGCGGGAAATCCCGCGTCATGGACCATGCGCGCCAACTCCATGGCCGTGCACGGCGTAAGCTCTGACGGCTTCAGCACGAGGGTATTTCCTGCGGCGAGCGCAGGGCCGAGCTTCCAGACTGCCATTTTCAGGGGAAAGTTCCACGGAATGATTGCGGCGACAACGCCGATCGGGTCGCGCGCGACAAAATTTCGACTGGTGCCCGGCTTTGTCAACCCTTCGACATTTTCCGTGAGCTCCATCGCAGCCAGCTTCGAAAAGTAGTTCAAGTTGCGCGCAGAAAGATAGATATCCTCCTTCGCTTTCCGGACGGTTGAGCCCGAGTCGGCCACTTCCAGATCGACGAGCTCCTTTGCGCGGGCATTGATGGCGTCGACCAGTTTTTTGATTGCCGCGGAGCGTTCCTCTCGCGGGAGACGGGGCCACGGCCCGGAGTCAAACGCTGCCCGGGCGGCGCCAACCGCCTTCTGCACGTCCGCAGCGCCTGCGCGGGAGACGCGAGCAACGACTTCCTGGTTCGCCGGATTGACCGAATCGAATTTCGCACCTCCGACGGCTTCAGCGAATCTTCCGTCAAAAAATAATTGGTACTCTTTCAGAGACATCGTTGCGCCTGTCTGTTCCTGGAGGATGGGCCCGGCTTCTTCATTCCATCTGTCATTGGCCGGCTTCGTGCAGGAAACGCTCCACGGCCGGAAAGAACGAATCGGGCGCTTCAATATACGGAAAATGGCCCGCATTCCGGAAGACGATGACCTGCGACTCCTTGATGTGAGAATGAATTTCCTCGAGCGCATCATTGGAGGCGAGGTCGCAGTCTCCGCCGAGGATGAGCGTCGGGCAGCTAATCCGGTCCAAGTCCTGAGTCAAATCATAGGTCGTCGCGCTCGGGTCCAGAACCAGAAATTTCATGAGAGCGCTTGTCTTCGGGAGGTTCTCGCTGAAAGCGAACGTAAGACTGTCTGCGTAACGTCGGTCGCAGAACGTTCCTTTGAACAGAAGGCGAAAAAAGATTGCCATCGTCGCGGGATTCCGCTGTCTGAACGCCGGGGTGCTCACGATACCGGCCAGCGCGATGCTGTCTTCGGGCGTAGTACGGTTTTGCATCACCGCGAACGATGCATTCCGGGCCTTCGTCGAGGCAGGCGTCGTGTTGAGGAGCACGAGGGTAGCGAGGTTCTGCGGATATTGGCTCGCGTAATACATCGCAAGGAGCCCGCCCCACGAGTGTCCGAGCAAATTCATTCTGCCGAGATTCGCTTTCTTGCGCAGTGCCTCGATGTCTGCGACAAACGTCTTCATATTTATGGAACTGCTGTCGACATCGACTGAGGATCTCCCGCATCCGCGCTGGTCGAAGAAAATGAGACGGTGATGACGGGCCAATCGCCCCATCTGCGGAAGGAAGTACGAGTGATCCAGACCCGGTCCGCCGTGCAGGAACAGAATCGACGGGCCCTGTCCCATCGTTCGCACAAACAGACGCGTCCCGTTCACTTCGACCAATCCGGAATCCGGTAGGGCGATCGTATTCTGGGCGCGGGCACAAACAGGAAGCAGGACGCAATAAATGAGAAGCGGGAAGATCTTGCGATTCAGGGGCATGGCGCAGCTGGTTTGTCTTTCGATGACGTTTCCCCTTGGCGTACTGATTATCTTGCGCCCACGTGGAGAGTCGCCTACTTTGCTTCGACAAGCTGTTTGACGATGCGATGCATCTCGCTTACTTCTCGCTGATATTCTTCTCCCGTTCCGGGCCCCCGAAACCCCACATGGATATGCCGGATGCGGCCTTTTCTGTCGAGGAGAATCGCCGTCGGGTACGCGTAGAAATTGTTCAACTGGCTTTGCAGCTTCGCGTCAACGTTCTTTTCGGCCAAACTTCCGCAAAAGAGCAAAGGGAACGAAAGCTGAAACCGTTGACCATACTGCGAGAGATTTTTTCGCGCGAACGCGGAGTCCCCGTTGATCTCAAAACTGAGCCCGACCACTTCCAGCCCTTTTTCCTTGAACTCAGCATACAATTGCTGGAGGATGGGGGCCTCGTCCAGGCAGTTATGACACCACGTCCCCATGATATCGACGAGGACGACCTTGTTCCGGAACACTTCGTCGCTGCTCTTCAGAATGCGGCCGGACGTCGATATTCCCTCGAACTGGAAGGGGGCCTTTGGATATTTTGCCGTGGTCTGCTGGCCGGGCGGGGCCTCCCACGACGAGGAGGGTTGCGCGACAAGACGCACGTCGATCGGAGGTTGGCGGCGGAAATACAATTGGCCGGTCCAATCCGCGCCGCTTCCATCCAGCTCGAGGAGCGTTGCCTGCCAGCCGTTGAAGCGTGCAAGTTCGACATGGCTCCCTGCCTGCCGGCCCGCCAGCAATCCCTCGTCGCCGTCGGGAGCAATCAACGTACCCTGGATTGAATCCCCTTTCAACCAAAATGTCCCGACATTCGAGCTGTCGACCGAATTCCGGTTCGTAATATAAGCCCGGAATCGCCCGACCAGCGAGACGCCCGGCGGGGAGGGCGATGCACCGGCTGGCTCACCCTCTGCGGGTTCCACGTTCGCAAAGAATGGGATACTCGTCGTGTCGGATCGGAAGCGGATGTACTGTCCGTTCCATGTTTCTCCCTTGATCACACCTGCCATTTCAGCGCTGTACTCGGAAAAAACGAGCACCAGCGAATCACCGCTCGACTGTACTTCGGGGATCTCGGTCTTCTCCGAACCGTTCAGAAAATATCCGGTTGAAGTGGACCGGTCCAGGAACATTCGGAAAGGGAGGGGACGATCGTTCGCAAGGATGAGGTGACCCGACCAGGTGGCGCGTACCGGCGCTGAGCGGCCGCATCCAACAAGCGCCGGAAGGAGGACGACGACCAAGACGATTGCAAGATGTTCGAAGCGAGTTTTCATTGGACGGGCGATTCAAAAGATACGCAAATGGATGATGAAAAGAGAGACAAAAAAGCCGTCCGGGATGGCCGGGACGGCTTTCATGAGGTTCATCTTCGTGCGTTCTATTTTTTTTCGCGAACGATATCGCCGATCTTGAAATCTTTTCCATCCACGACGTCCGCCTTGCACGCCTTGCCGTTGAGTATGTCTTCCTTTACCTTGATGCGGCCGACCTTCGATTCTTCCGCCCCGAGCGACAATCCCGTGTCTGGATCCTTCACCTCTTCCCCCTTGCGGAACACCTCGAACTCCATTCCTTCCTTCACATTTCCTTCAGAGCCAGGCTTCATCAGCACCGTCCCGTCGGAGTTGACTTTGAGGATCTTTCCCGACCAGGGTACTTTGCCGAAATTGTCGCTGATGAGCTGGACGCATCGGTCGACGGCCTCGCGGGTAGCCTTGCCGATATCGGTATCGTTCCACGCGCTGGTGTTGCTGAAATCGATATCCGAATACCTCACGCTCATGCCTGTGGTTGATTCGGAGCCCTCTTCCGTCTCAGCTGCGATGACCTCGCCGGTCGTCGTGTTCACAAGCCGGAGGTCGATCACGGCACGGGCAGTCTTGGTTGACAACCCGCCGCCCAGCATCGAGATCCCCCCGCCGACGTTGCGTTCCTTGGTCCCGAATTCAGTGACGGCTCCCACGACGAACAGCTCTGCTCCCAGCAATTGACCGACCTTCGGTGCAGACTCCGGCGTGACGAGGCCCGATTGCCCCAACTGCTGTTCCTGCATGACTTTCTCAATTTCCTGGCGTTCGAGTACAGCGAACTTTCCCGACTTCACGAGCGCGGTTGCGAGCATGTCCGAAACGCCCTGACCCAGGCTGTGATATCCGCTTCCGGTCCGGTCGTCGAAGCGGGAGACGGCGACTCGTTTCTTCAGTTGAGCGCTGGCTCCGCCGGCGATGAGGGTCAGGGCAAGGAGAATGACCAGACGAGAGACGTTGTTGGTGCGCATGGTAGTGGCCTCCATTGAAGGGATGTGAAATGCAGGATGCGCGAGTGCGACACTCGAAATATAAT
>DATJYV010000059.1:0-3153 GCA_035499415.1 Bacteroidota bacterium | reverse complement strand
GTTTCCTTCCGTGACAACCGTCATTCCTTCCCGTACCCCGCCGCCAAGTATTTCGGCGGTCGAATCCTCTATGACTCCCACGGCGATCGGGACGGTCACCGCGACGGTGTCGGGCGTTACGAGGACGATTGAGTAGCCGTTGGTCTCCTGATTGCGGAGCAACGCAGACTTGGGAACCAGCAGCGCATTGCGATGCAACCCCGTGATGATTGACGCCGTTCCCATCATGTCCGCCCGCACGACGGATCGCCACTCGCCTTGACGGGTCGTAAAGCTGATGCGAGCCCGCACCGTCTGGCTCGCCAGGTCGGATTGCGGGCTGATCGCTTCCACTTTTCCCTCGACGCGGAATTCAGGGATCCCGGGGAACCTCACGTCGCACGATTGTCCGACCGCGATTGCCGAAATTTCGGCGAGAGGCACGTCCGCGATAAAATAAACGGTACGCGGGTCAATGATGGTCTCAAGCTCGGCATTCTCCGCAACCAGTTCACCTTCCGTCACACTCCGCGATGAGATGATGCCGGAGATGGTCGCGCGCAGCACCGCCTCCGATTGAAGAGACTTTGCGAGGGTCAGCGTGCGCGCCGCTTCACCCTTTTGCTTTGCCCCTCCTGAGATCGTTTCGAGCGCTGCCGCTCCTTCAATCGCGGCCTGCGATTCACGTGTCTGGATGACGGCGATGGTATCGCCCGCACGCACGGGCTGAAATTCCAGCGCCCTCAGCGAAATCACCCTCCCTGCGACGGGCGCGACGATGTGCTCGCGACGCAAAACGTCGGTTTTCCCCGTCACCGTACGGCGGACGACCGCCGTGCCCCGCGAGACCTTCCCGACGTGAACCGGAACGACGCTGCGAACCGTTTCGCCTTCCCCTTCATCCTCATCTCCCTTCTGCCTGTTGCATCCGGCCGGAAGAACTCCCGCGAGGAAGAGAGAGCATATGATCACGACGCGCGAAAAGAGTTTCATCATCATTTATACGTCAATTGCTGAAGTTTCGCGAGAAGCAGTTGAATCTCGGCAAGGGTCTGAATCTCCGAGCGCCTGGTATCGGAAACGATCTGTTGTGCGTTCAAAACTTCGAGCGCCAACGTGCCGCCCCCGATGTATTTCGCCTTCGTGAGGAGAAAATTGTCCTCGGCGGCGGCTCTGCTCGAGCGGATGGAGCGCAGGTGGTCACGGCTTGCCTCGAGGCGAATACCGGTTTTCTGGATCTCTGTCTCAATCGCTCGTTGCAGAAGCGCCGATTGCATCCGGACCGTGTCGGCCGCCAGCTCCCTCTCCTGGATCCTTGCGTCAATCGCCCCCCATGTGTAGAGGGGGAGCTCGAAGCTGATGCCGACCATATATCCGACGTACGGGGATCGTTCACTCCGCGGAAATTGTAGGTTTTGGATCGAGGTCAATATGCCGGCATCCCCGAACAGCGACACGCTGGGATATCTCTCGCGCTCCGCAATCTGCGCGTCGAGAACCGACCGCTGGACGCTGATCGCGGCGATCCGGCTGTCGAGATTGAGCGAGGCGTCGAACAATTCGTTCTGCGATGTAGTATCGAGCGCGGCGCCGACGAGGTTCGCGAGTGAGCCATCGGCGACGAACGCAGTATCCGGCGAAGATCCGACGAGCTCGTCCAGCGTAAGCTTTGCAGCCGCCGTCTCGGCCGCCGAAGCTCGCAGGTCAGATTTGGCTCCAGTGAGCTGGACCTGAGTTTTGAGAACGTCTGTCGCATTGGCGGCGCCCGCTTTCGATAGTCGCCGGACGATGTCGTAGTAGTCCTGGAGCTGCTCGACACTCTGCTTCTCGATTTCGATCTCCTGCTGGCCGAGAAGGACGTCGATGAAGGCCTGCTGAACCGAGAGTGTCAGATCACGGTCGGTGGCGCGGTGGAGCAATCCCGACTGCTCGAGCCCGAGGGAAAGCTGATCCGTACGAATGCCGCGAGCGCCGCCGTCGTACAATGTGTGCTCCACAACCAGCTGGACGGACGTTTCACCTTCGTTGGATGCGATCGGGTCATAGCCGAAGGTCGAATTGGAAGGAGCGTAACTCCCCTCAGTCCTGAATTTGAATTGCGGGAGGACCGAGCTCTGAAACTCTGCCTGGGAAAGTTCAGCGGATCGAATTCCGACGGCAGAGATGCGCAGGAGCAGATTTTTATCGCGTGCCAGCGTCAGGCACTTCGCAAGATCCAGATGCTCCTGTGCAGGGCTCAGCAGGGGAAAAAGGATCAGACACGCAAGAACAGACATTCGGAATGAAAACCGAATCGAGTCTCTGTCCTCAGGCATTCGGAGTGGACTAATCGTCATCCTCCTCATCCTTTGACTCCTTGCGGTTCATTTCTTTCGATTTCGGCGTCGTTTTCGTTTCGTCTTTCAGAACAACGCCGGCGCCGTTGAATTTCACCTCTTTCCTTTTTGACCCAATCTTCATCGTCACCTCGAAAGTCGTATCGGTGCCTCTCACGACTCGTTCAGACCTGACAACCTCGGCTTTCGCGTAATTCCTGGTCAGGCTCGCGCGAAGAGATTCCGGCAGGGCATCATTCGGAATAGTTTCCTCGACTTCCACGAGAGCACCTTCCGAGGAATAGAGCAGATCGCGCCTTACAGATCCGTCGACACTTTCGATTTCATAATATCGAACACTCCCTTCCACTTCCGTCGATGCGCCTTTGATTTTGGCGTTTGGGAAACCGGTCGTGAATGCCGTACGGATCGCGGCAGGAAGATTTTCCGGTTTGATTTTCTTCTCCTGGGCGTTCAGCTTCGCCGAAGCGGTCAAAAGCAGTAGACTTGACACCATCACTCCAACTTTCAGGCGCGGTTTGAAATTCCTGGTCATGGTTGTTTCTCCGTCTATGAAAATGTGCGTGGCAATGGGAAGAACGGACGTTGAAATATATTGCGGAAAGATGAAAGCGAGATGAAAATACGGATGCGCCGGATGCCCGCCACTCGAAGCGCGGACAGCCAGCTGCGGAAAGGGGAGGGCTAGGTTGGGCGGGCCAGGGGAAACTCGACTGTAAACGTGCTTCCGTTCCCCGGTTGGCTTACCACCGAAATTTCCCCGCGGTGGAGCTGGACAAGACGTTCAACGATCGCGAGTCCCAAACCATGCCCGTCGCGGCCGCTGCGCGAAGCATCT
>DATJYV010000058.1:0-8963 GCA_035499415.1 Bacteroidota bacterium | reverse complement strand
CTGCTGCAATCGTTGTTCCAACGTTCCTGAACGTTGCAGTAACGTTTCTACGATTAATAATTTACGGGGTTTCGTTTATGAAACTAGTGAGGGTTCTCACAGAGTCCGGCATTCTAGACGCTCGACCGCTCGAATGAGGCTTGAATCAGGGGTTGGGGTCGTGCTGTATCATCTTTAACCGACCTTTGACGGAAGAAGACGTTCATGAGACCCTAGATTTCTTCTTCGTGGGGGCAGGTTAGAATCCTGTTACCATTTTTCGTTTTGCTGAGTATTCTGCTGACACTTTTGCAAATCACTTTCAGTTTACTTACACCTGACTTACATGTCCGGCATCACAAAATACGAAAGGGCCTCGGTATCAGGCCCTTTTCGTACTTCTGTTTGTAGCGGGGGCAGGACTTGAACCTGCAACCTTCGGGTTATGAGCCCGACGAGCTACCAATTGCTCCACCCCGCGATCGTTGGATCAAATATAATCAGAAAAGGCAACGCAGTCAAGCGGCTTCCGCCCCCCTTGTGCCAAGCTCTTTTTCCCTCGTACAATCCTCACGGCTTCAGACAGCTCCCAGTTCCGAGTAACCAGTCTCGAGGAATCCCATGAAACCAATCCCCCTTTTCTTCAACCTCTTCCTTGTCGTGTGTCTCGTGTACGAGGCCTGCGAAGACCAGCAGTTCATGCCGCGAGAACGGCGAATCATGCCGCCGGATCCGAAATCCGGATTGCCGCGACCGTGGCCGGAGCCCAAAGATGGAGAGAGAGCTGGAGGACTGCCGAAGCGGTAGGAAGCGGAATTGAGTTTGAGGGTTAATGATTGAGGTTGAAGTCGGATGACGGAGACGGTTATTTCTCTCCGAACGATCCCCTCGCAATCCATAATTCCCGAACTTCCAGGATCAGCGACTTGTTTCGGACCGCCGCGTCTCTCAAGAGCTTTTTCGTGTTGGCGCCATTTCGAACGATCATCAGCTCGCCAATCCCATCCCCCAAAGACCCCTCGGCCACAATGCTGTCGGCGACCACCGATTTCTTCAGGAATTGTTCGTGCGCCTCGAGGAGCCTGCGATTCTGCTCGAGATTGTCAAACGACGAGGCGCGGTAGGAAAAGAGCTTGTATTTTGTCATGCGGACCTTCCCCGTAACGGGGCAGACCGAACCGATACGCGGCGTGTACGGGTAGAATTCCGACGTCCATCGTCCGGCGCGAAATGCCGGATCGGTTCGCAGCCACTCGTCGACAGAGTCCGACACCGTCGTGTTGAAAACAAAGATTCCGCCGCCCCCCTCGAATGGCCCCGCCGCAAGAAGCTTCCCCTCATCCGCAAGCAGGCGGATGTTCCTGATGTGTCGCGCCTGCAGGGTGTCCTCATCCGCTTTCGTCAGCTCGTGATGGTTTGGATTTGGGTTGAGGAAGATGAAGATGTATGATTTCGTTTGAGAATCGACAGAAAAGCAGATGACCGCCGTCAGAACAATCGTACGTAAGATCGTTCTCATCCTTCACTCCTCCGGTCCGATTTCCTGGCCGTCATGCTGAGCTTTCTCCACAGTTCATCGAGAAGTTTTTCGATGCCCTGTCCGGTGGCCGCCGAGATACAATGCACCGGTATTCCACGCCCCATTTTCAAGGCCTTGAATTTCGCAGCCGATTTGCTCTCTGCAATATCCATCTTCGTTATGGCAACCAGCTTCTTCTTTCTTGCGACGCGCGGATTGTACAAACGAATCTCATTCAGAAGTGTTTCAAAGTCTCTTCGCGGATCCGGTGAGGTCGATTCAATCAGGAACAGGAGTACGCGCGTCCGCTCGATATGCCGCAGAAACTGGACGCCGAGCCCCTTTCCGCGGTGCGCTCCTTCGATGAGCCCGGGAATGTCCGCGACCACGAAACTTTTCTCTTCGGCATACCGGACGATGCCGAGATTCGGCACGAGGGTCGTGAACGGATAATCTGCGATCTTGGGACGCGCGGCCGATATGACCGAAATGAGCGTCGACTTGCCCGCGTTGGGAAACCCCACCAGACCGACGTCGGCCAAAAGTTTCAGCTCAAACACCACATCGCGTTCCTCGCCCGCCGTACCCGGCTGGGCAAAGCGCGGCGCCTGATTCGTTGCCGTCGCAAACTCCGCGTTGCCCCGGCCGCCCATCCCCCCCTTCACGACGACATGTTCGTCACCGTCGCGCAGCAGGTCCGCGACGAGGCGCTTCGTACGCCCATCCCGCACGACGGTCCCGCACGGGACGTTCAGGACCAAATCACTTCCTGATTTTCCTTCCTGGTTCTTTCCGCGTCCATTCTCCCCCCGCATCGCCGAGAATGCATGCTTGTATTTGTAGTCGAGAAGGGTATTCAAGTGGCGGCTCGCGCGAATGGTGATACTCCCCCCGCGTCCTCCATTCCCGCCGTCGGGTCCCCCCTTAGGAATGAACTTTTCGCGCCGGAAGCTGACGGCACCTGCACCGCCGTTTCCGGCTTTGAGGGATACCGATACCTCGTCGATGAACTGCATGGGAGCGTTGTCGGAAAGACGGGCGCTTGTCGCTACCGGCGATAGCGCGTGTACACGCGTTCGGTGAAGAGAACGGCTTCAGGCGAGAAGGGGTCGACGTTCCGGGCAAGATAGAGCTCGTCGATGCGATGCGCCGCCTCATCCCAGGAACTCAACCCGTCGAGGATGCGAATCGTCTCGTCGAACATCGATTCATCCTTTGCAAATATCTTCCTGACAAAATGCCGTTTCTCTTCTTTCGAGAAAATATCATGAAGACTCGGGAGAGATTCGTCCTGGGCGGCATTCGCATGTTCGGCCTGTTCGTCAAGCGCACGGGGAGACTCGGGTCCGGTTTCGAGGGGTCGCGCGCCTTCCGTCGTATCGTCCGGGTACCGTACACCCGTCGCTTGCGGCAATTCGCCGTTCGAACGATTGGCGGATGACGGGGTGGTTTCGAGCGGGGAGACGCCCGGCGCCACGGCATCTTCGTTCCCCGTCCGGACGCGTTCGATGACATTCGCCAGATCCGCAAGCGTGAGCCGATTGACGCCGTTCGTGTCCCGCTCCCGCTCGAGGCGGCTCATGATGTCATCCATACCTTTGTCTTCAAAGAACACGATGGCAGCGTTCACGGGAAGCGGCGCCGCCTCGGCCCCCTCTCCGGCGCGCAATTCGCCGGCATCGACAAAAGAGACCATCGCCTTCATGAGCCGCGCGAGCTCGTTGCTTGAGTGTCGTGCAACAACCTCGTCGTCGATGCTCTTGAGAAGCCGCTTGAATTCCTCATACGAAATCTCTGCAAGTCCCCGGTCGACAAAATATCTCTTCAGGAGGTCGCCGAAATAGAGGTAGTCGACGCAATACGCCAGCTTCCGCTCCACCGTGGTCGTCGAAACCTTGCTCTGTCCTCCGAAAACAAAATTCAGGAGTGTCCACTGCGGCCGGCACAGGTAGTTGAACTGAAAGTGGACGGATTCATCCAGGAGGGACTCAAACTCGTGTTTGTCAAACTCGTAGTGCTGCTGAAGCAAAAGGTCGACCTGCTGCTGAAGACTCAGGACCTCCGCGTGGGAGTACGGGAATTTCTTGGACCTTAATTCGAGCTCCCGCTCCTGCTTCAAGTGCTTCTCCACTTCGGCCTTGAAATACGCCTTCACCGCCGGGTGAATTTCCGAATGGAGCACACGCTTGAGCGTGATGCTCTCGTCTTCGCCGATCGTCCTGGCGCGGACAGAATTGATGATCGATTCTATTTCGGATTCGAATATGAAGCCCACAGGAGTGAAGGATTGAAGTTAAGGATAAGGACCAAGGTTTTGGGATCGGAGAAGGAGATTGGCAATTCGTTAGATTGTGGATTGGGTGACTGGTCGTTTCAGTTTTCAGTTTCCAGTTTTGAGTTTTGAGTTTTGGGTTTTGAGTCTTGAGGTGCCAATTTCGAGTTGTGAGCTCTGCCCGCTGATCGGCGCCTCAGGCAATCCATCCCTTGGTTCGGGCGGTGCGGGCCATGTAGACCAGGCCGAGGGAGATCAGTATGACGAATCCCTGGATTACCAGCGGAGTCGTACCGCCTAAATTTATTCCGTTCGCGACGACGAAGAGCCCGTAGTCCTGCACGATCAAACCGACGACCGAGGCCGCGAGTAGCGGCATCGACCAGCGTTTTCGCAGAAAAAGTCCGAGCGATCCTGCGGCGCCCCCCAGCACCGCCAGAAGGCTTGCGGCGGTCGACCAGGTCGTGCGCGCGGCATACATCGCCTGCTGATTTGCGGACATCTTTGCGATATCCTCGGGCCGGATCATGATGTCGGCAAATACGGCGAGACAGCCGAGCAGGTTCCAGACGAGCGCAATAATCGCGACAAACTTGTACCACTTTGGCGGAGTTTCCATTGTTGGGCCTTCGTAGGTAGATGATGATGAGGAAGAGGGGGTTAGGAGTTCGTCGTTGGCGGTTGGCTGTCAGACTTTAGCTGTTTGATGATGGCTATCAGAATTCGGCATCGGGAAATTTTCCTCCTCAGTTCCTCTTCCCCACCAACGTATTCACGCGGTCAATCTCCTTCTGCGCGGCGGTTTTGAACTCCGCGTCCGTGTCTTTCCGGTCGATGATCTGTCTGTACATCGTAATCGCCTCGTCGTACTTCGACATCTTTTCGTATGACTGTCCCGCCATGTAATATGCCGTCGACACCCAATCCATCTTCCCCCGCCTGGTCACAAGGTACGGAACTTTCAGAAATTCAAGGATGGCCTGCTGGAGGTCCCCTTTGTAAAAGTAGGCCTCTCCGATGTAGTACCGGAGCTCCGCTTCGAGGTCAGAATTGCCGTTTTCCAGAAGACTCTGCAGGTGAACGATGGACTGGTCGTAATAGCCGAGCTCTCGATAGAGGATGCCGATGTCGATTTTCTTGTCGATGAGGTCGGAATCGTTCGGGAAGCGCTCGATATATTTGCGGGTCAGCTCCAACGCGCCGTCGTACAACCCGAGCTCTTTGTACGCCAGGATCAGATTATTCATCGCGAACGGGACCAGGTCGGGCGAGCGATCTTCGTCGGCAAGGATCGCCTTGAACTCCTTCGCGGCTGCATCCCACTGCTCGAGATTATAATAGACGTTGCCGAGACTCAACTCCGCATGCGGCACGATGGCTGCATTCGGATACGTCCGGATAAGGGAATCATACACCATCGCCGACATCTGGGGCTTCTCATCCAGCTCGTAGGTCCTCGCCATCCAGTAAAGCGCATCCGGCGCGATCGGCTCGGACGGATATTGCGACCCCACCAGTGCGAAGCGCTCCTGCGCCTTCCTGATATCCTCTTTTCGCAGAAAATACTTTCCGCGTTCGAACTCAAATTCCGCTGCGTAGCGCGATGCGTTTGGCGTCCTCTTGACGAATGCCGTGGCGCGCTTATCCGCCTCCTTCAGATTGTCGAGCCGGAAATAGCACACGACGATGCGCGACTCGAGGTATTGAAGAACGCTGTCGTCCTTTGCGGATTGAGCCGCTTCCGCGTATTTGGTCGCCGCATCCGCATATTTTTCGTCGCGAAAATAAAGCTCCGCGGTCTCCAGGGAGACGGGGCGGAATGCCTGCGACGCGAAGCGGGCCGACTCCTGCAGATACCGGGCCGCCGCGTCGAAGTTGTTTTCTGCCTTGGCGATGAGCGCCAGCGCATAGTACACCTCGCCCGCCCGTTCCGTCCTTGTGTCGCGCGCCAGATATTCCGCGTAGAAACTCTTTGCATCCTGCCGGTTCCCGCTTTTGTCGCACGCAACGGCCAGCTTGAACAGGAGGTCGGTGGAGACATCCTCCACGCGAAAGAAATCGTTCTGAACCGCCGCAACGGCGCGACGGTAGTGCGGGACGGCGTCGACATTGTCCCCCGCATTCGCATACGCGTCCCCCAGGTCTTCTTCGAAGGATGACCGGTCGACGCAATAGAAATATTTTTCCGCGATCCGGTCGATGTACGCGATGGCGCGCTGGGGGTGGCCTTTGGCCGACTCGTATCGCGCGAGCAGGACCGCGGCGCGGGCGCTCTGACGATGGTCCGCATTGGCGGCGAGAAATTCGGCAAGCACTGTCGCGGCAGAATCCTTCTCACCCATCTGGTCGAGCGACCAGCCGAGCTGGAAGAGGGCCTCGGGGGCGGTATCCGGATGCCGGTAGCTCTCGAGGATCAGTTTATACGTCAGGGTGGCGGCGTCAAAGTTCTTCAGCGTCTCATACGACGACGCAAGCGCAAGGAGCGCCAGGTCTTTGCGCGACGCCGTGGGAAAAGAAGCAAGGAAATCGGAGCCGAGTTTGCGCACATCCGCCGGGGTCGACGCAAGACGCAGCCGCAGGTTCAGCTGCTCGACAACGGCACCGCCGGCCTGGGGGCTCGACGGATAATCTCGTTCGAGCGTATCGTACGACGCAATCGCCTCGCGCAGGTAGTCGTCCCCCTTCGGCCCGTGGTTCGACTCTTCGCGCAACGCAAGAAGCGCATACGATTCTGCGATTGCGAGCCGCGCGGCGGGACGGTTCGATTCGGCAAGGTCGGATTGCAGGGCCGCCTGGTACTGGGTGATCGCGCGCGGATAATCTTTGAGCTCTTGCGCGTAAATATCCGCCAGACGGTACGCAAGGTCGCCCCTCCCCTTTTGGGCAATCACATCGCCGACGAGGAGCGAGAGCTTTTCCAGGCCGGCTTCACGGTCCTTGAGCTCAAATGCGCCGATGAGCCGTATCCGCGTCTGGGCTTCGTCCGCAAATTCGCTGCACGGGAACCGGCGCTCAAGCTCCCGCAATTTTCCCAATGCATCCTCAAAGCGCCCCGCGTCTTCGAGCGACTGAGCCCAGCCGAAGAGTGCATCGTCCACCCACGCGGTTCCGGGGTACGATTCAACGACCTGGCCGAACAAGGCCGCGGCGCGTGACGGATCCTTGAGATATTCCCGCTGGATCCGGGCCTCGTCCAGGAGGATGCGCGGGACGAGAGAATCCTGCGGAAACAATCGCACGTATCGCTCGCAGATCGACGCCGCCTCGGAATAATTCTTCGCCGAGGTCGCCCCTTTGATGCCGCCGATAAGTACCGGCCGCGGGTCGAATCGTCCAAGAGAATCACCCACGGCCCGCCGGTAATACTGGCCTGCCTTGAGCGGATCCTTCGACCGCTCCGCCGCCACCCCCGCCTTGTACCACGCCTCGCCGTTTCTGTCCCCCCGGATCGCCGAAGCCCGTTCGTATGATGCGAGCGCCCGGCCGTACTCGCGCTGGAGATTCAGCAGGTCGCCCATTGCAAGGAGCGCATCCTGGCGAATCTGCGCCGGACCCTTCAGAGAATCGTCCGCCGCGGTTTGCCATGCCGCGATGGCGTCGCCGGCTTTCCCCGTGCGGAGCCGGAGCCGGCCGAGTGACAGGAGCGCCGCATCCGTCGCCGGCCCGGGCCGGTAGTTCCTGATCAGCTCGTTCAAGGCGCTCTCTGCATCGGAAAACTTCCCGAGCGCGATCATCGCGTCGGACATGCTAAGGATGGCCCGCGTTCTCAAACCCGCGTCTTTCGTGGCGTCAAGGACTCTCCGGCTCTCGAGCTCGGCGGATTCATAGTCGCGGTCGGCGATGGAGAGCTCGGCCAATTTCAGCCGCGCCGAGAGCACCTCGGGCGTCGAGTAATCCTGCGTCAGCGTTCGAAGGGCGCGCTTGATTCCGTCGCGGTCGCCAAGCCGCTCATACAAGTCGGCCGCCTTGAGAAGCCCCTGCGGTGCGAATTTGCTCTTGGGGTGAAACGTCTTGACGCGCTCGTAGGCGAGGGCCGCCTCGCGCAGGTTGTTCAGCGCAACGTAGGCCTCCGCGACATTGGTCCACGCTTCGGGGGCCTTGGGATTATCCGGATACGCGAGCGCGAAGTTCTGAAAGGCAAAACGCGCGTCGTCGAACTTCCCAAGTTTCATGTCGGTGAGTCCGAGATAAAATCGCGCCTCGATCCCCGAGGGAGTGGACGGATAGAGGTTGATGAATTGTTTGAATTGCTCGAGCGCGAGGTCGTACAGCTTGTCGTTGAAGAGATTGACGGCGAGCTTGAAGTCGGCGTTTTCTTTGGAATCCTGAGAGAGTAGAGGAGGGTTGAGGTAGAGGATGACGGTCAGGGAAAAAAAGACAAGCCGAGTGAGACGCATGAAAAAATTTACGTCTAAATCGAGCTATTCGCAAGGTTGAGAACACTTCGATATCCCATTACTGAGAGCGACAGGAAATGAATTCCTCAAAGATGATGGAATTCGCTTGATAACGTTCGAATCGATGTTTAATATTCATGCAGAAATTATTGTGGAGGAATCGAACGTGAAAAGACGATGGATGATTCTCGTGGGGCTTCTAGTATTCGTTGCGACGGCGCTCTCGTTCGACGGCGCGAAGGCAGATTGCAAGAACGGTTGCTGCCCTGCTTGCTGCACGGCGAACTGTTGCAAGTAGGTTGACGCTCCAGCAATGAAAAGGCCCTCGCGAGAGGGCCTTGTTGTTTCTATGCGCCGGGTGTCGACCTGAGGGTTATGGATTTTAAGCTAGGTCATCGCGAGCACTGTGTGCGAAGCAATCCGATACCTCAAGGGGCGTACGTTCGTAAGCGGATTGCTTCCCGCCATAAGAAGGATCACGGCGGGCAGGCGTCCCGATAATGAACATGGGATTCGCAATGACCCATGAGCGGCCAGCTCTCGGCTCTCATCTGACTCGTGACTTCCGCTTTATCCCTCTTATTTCACCAGCAGCATCTTCTTGACCGCCTGCTTCCCCGATGATTCGAGGCGGGCCAGATAAATGCCCGACGGAAGCTTCGAGGCGTCAAAGACCGCACTGTGGAACTGCCCCGATTCTGCCACCGCGTTGAAGATCGTTGCCACTTCCTGCCCCAGGGCATTGTAGACCCTGAGCGTCGCAGGGGCTGTGACTGCGACCGTAAACTCCAGGCTC
>DATJYV010000057.1:0-10356 GCA_035499415.1 Bacteroidota bacterium | reverse complement strand
AGGCCTGACATCGCTCCTGAGCGATATTCTTCGCTTCGACGGCCACGACCGGAAGAAACTGGTCATCTGCGGAATCAGCGCCGGATTTGCGGCAGTCTTCGGCACTCCGATCGCGGGGTCGATCTTTGGCGTCGAAGTCCTCTTCGTGGGGTCCATCCTCTACGAGGTCCTTCTCCCTTCGTTCATCGCAGGAATCACGTCGTACGAGGTATCCTCATCGCTTGGCATCACCTATTTCCATGAACCGATGAGTCTCGTTCCGACCTTTTCAGAGGGATTTATGCTCAAGGTCATGGCGTCCGGGATTTTTTTCGGACTCTGCTCGATTTTGCTGATCGAGTCGCTCAATTTCGGAAAATTTGTTTCGGGCAAGGTCAAGCTCTGGCCGCCCCTCAAAGCAATCATGGGAGGAGCGGTCCTCGTCGGGCTCTCATTTCTCTTTTCTCCCAAGTATCTGGGCCTCGGCCTCTCGTCGATTGAATCATGCCTCCGCGGCGAACCCACCGAGTGGTACGCGTTCCTTCTCAAGCCCGTCTTCACGGGCGTGACACTCGGCTTCGGGGGAAGCGGCGGCATTGTAACGCCGATTTTCTTCATAGGGTCTGCGGCCGGTAATCTATTCGCCCGGCTGTCGGGCCTCAATATCGCAACCTTTTCCGCCATAGGACTTGTGAGCGTTCTTGCGGGCGCCGCCAACACGCCGATTGCAGCCAGTATTCTCGCAATGGACATGTTCGGCTCTGCCATAGCTCCATACGCCACTGTCGCTTGCGTCATCAGTTTTCTCTTCACAGGGCACAGGAGCGTTTACCCATCACAAGTCCTCTCCGTCTCAAAATCTTCATCCCTTGATGTCGAGCTCGGTAAAGATTTGGAGTCGGTTTCTCAGACGTACTATGGCAAGGATTTGCAACTCCTCAAGAAGGTTCGTACCCTCTCCGGGCAAATCAAGGGGGGAGTCCGTAAGGCTTCGCGCAAATCCGCGGGCAGAAAGTCGGAATAATTCGTGCGTTCGACAATCTCTGGAGCGAAGGGTTGGGGTTAAGAAACGAGGTTGAGAGAGAGCACTGTCTTGCGTTTTACGAAGATTTCATCCAGGGCGCTCGCGAAACACTTGCGGCCGAACTGCGTAAACTGTTACGAGGAGGGTACGCGACTCAATGATGGAGCCGAATGGGAAATCCTCCATTCTGAATAATCGCCGGTAATCAACGGACCTTTCAATCAATCACCAATCAACCACCTTTCTCTGCAATGATCAAGTTCCTTCTCTGGCTCGTCGTGCTCTTCTTCTGCTGGCCCATCGCGGTCGCCGCGCTCTTCCTTTATCCGATCGTCTGGGTCATGCTCCTTCCGTTCAGGCTCGTTGGGATCGCAGTGGAAGGCGTGCTGGAATTCATTCGCGCCCTTTTGTTTCTCCCGGCCAGAATCCTGCGCGGACCCCGTCCGTACTGAACGGATCCCCCGCTTCATAACGCAGCAGTTATCCCTTAACCGCTACTCCGAGCAATTCAAAATGCGCGCCGCGCAGAAGTGCGCTTGCGCCGATGAACGCACGCGCAGGAAAGTCCGCTTTGAACCGCTCGCGATACGCCTTGTTGAATTTGTCGTACAGTCCGAGATCGGTGCAGAAGATCTGAACGCTCACAAGATCGTCCATCGACATTCTGGCTTCAGCAAGAACATTGCCCACGGCATCCAGGAGAAGCTTGATCTCTTCATCGACGTCGACCGGAACGGACCCCGTCTTGGGGTCGAGCCCGAGACGGCCTGAAATATAGAGCGTATTGCCGACAAGAACGCCGTCACTGAAAGGAACCTGCGCCAGACCTGCCGGGCGTGGTAGATTGATTACCGTGCGAGGGGTGGCTTTCTCCTGGGCAAAACAGACCTGGAAAGTCAAAACCATCAGAAAGAGAAAGAATCGATAGGGGCGCATGGCGGCTCCGGATGTAAGATAGTTGAGGAAAATGGATTAAGGATAAGGAGTGAGGAGGGAGAGTTTGAACGGATCGTGTTGAGTCTTGATCTGGCTCTCAGCAACAGAGAATCGGCCGCGCAAGCACTTTTGAAGCACCACCTGCGAACCGCCAAACGCTAACAGCAAATCGCTCGCTTACTGAAACTTCACTCTCACATTGACGATCTCCGGCCGGTTCCCCGTACGAACCGGCGGACCCCAGGTTCCGACGCCGCATGAAACGTAGATGTGCGTCGAACCCTTCTTTTTGTATCCCCAACTCACCTCGTAGATTTTTCGGGCGATGTACCCGAAGGGCCATATCTGCCCATGATGCGTGTGGCCCGAAATCTGAAAGTCGACTCCGTTCGCCACCGCTTCATCCAACGTGAACGGCTGGTGGTCCATCAGGATGATCGGATACGATTTGTCCACGCCGGCCAGGATCTCATCCAGACTCTTTCTTTTTTTCCCTGCAAATCCCGAAATGCTTCTGTCTTCCCGTCCGACGACCAGGACGCTGTCACCGATGGTCGTCACCGCGTCCCGGAGCACAAGAATTCCATGTGCGGTCATGTAGGAGCAGGCCGGTTCAACGCCGCCGATGTATTCGTGATTCCCCGTGACGGCGATGACGCCGTACTTCGACCGGATCGACCTCAGCATTTCTCCCAGGTTTTTCTTTATGACGGGCCCGATGTCCTCGTCAAAGATGTCTCCCGGCAGGAGCACGAGGTCGGGACTGAGCGAATTGATCTGTGACACGATGCGGTCGAGCTTCCGACGGCCGATGATCGTACCGAGGTGAATATCCGACGCCGCAACGATGTTGAGCGATTTCAGGGCACGCGAATTCTTGGGAATGCTGATGTCCAATTTGCGGATGCGGGGATTCGAGGCATTGAGGTGTCCCGCGACAACGACGACAAGGACAAGAGCGCCGAGGATAACGGCGACGATCTGTGCCGTCGTTCGGGGGGCGCGATTGAAAACCGGCGGAAAGATCGGGACGACGTGGTTTATCAAACGAAGAATGTCGATGGCATACAGCGACAGGAGGAGGTAGACCATTGCGGCAAGCCAGTACGACCCCACCCAGACGAGGGCGGCGCTGAACCAGGATATTGTCAGGCGTTCAAGGACGCGTCCGAGCAGAAACGAATAGGCCAGCACGACAAAGAGAACCGCATACCACGAGTGCCATTCTTTTGGAACGACTTCCCAGCCGCGAAGAAAGATGTACGAATTGACGAGGGTGTAGACCGAAACGAAGATGGAGAAGAAGATGATGAACTGGACTGCGCGGCGGGACAAGTGGCTCGGCGGAAATTAAAGTGGGTGAGTGAAATGTGAAAAGTGAAAGGGAAATTAAATTACGACAATCCTGGTTCCGACGACGGGCAGCCGCTACGGCTTTTGACTTCCCTCGTCACCCGTCCCCTTTTCCCTTTCCAGCGGCTGAGTGAGTTTGATGCCGGCCTTTTTGCGGGCAATCGCATCCAGCGCCACGCGCTGCCTGGTCACCTCGGTCACTGCTTGTTCGTACGCATCGTCGTACGACTTGCCTTGGAGGATGTACGACCGCTCCTTCATCTCGGTCTGGATGGAGAACTCCGTTTCTTCGCACGAAACCTGATTATCGATCCAAATTTCCCGGGCGGGGATGAATTTATACGCCAGGTCGTTTCCGCTCAGGCCGAAGTCGGGATAAATGTCGCGACGCACGGCGGCCCCGTCCACAATCCAGACCGAGATCGAGTCGATGCGCCTCAACAGTGCCCGGTAGACAAAACGGAGTTCGATGGAGTCGGGAAGGTCCGCAATTTCTCTCGAGCCATCGGAACTTGCGGGTGAGACCAGGGGTATTTCCGTTTCGTGTTTCTCCGACGCGGCAATGTCCTCGAGACGCATCGTCCGCTCCACCGCGAGCGCGCTGTCATGAGCATCTTCGTACGTCAACCCTTCTTTCGCCATCAGGTCTCGCTCGCGCAGCTCATGTGCCACGGTGTACTCGAACTCCTCGACACCGGTGGCATCGTCGATCCATATTTCGTTCTTCGGAATAAACGTATAACGCTGGGCGTTTCCCCCGTACAGGAATTGCGGATAGATCTCCCGGCGGACCAAATTCCCGTCGACGATCCACAGCTCGAATCCCTGCCGGGTACCGGCGGGAAGTCGATAGATGTCTGTGATTTCACGCGCCTGACGGCTCAGGAGCGTCAGCGGCAATATCATCATCCAGGCCGGAATCAAAAGGAACTTGCGCGTCAGAGTCTTCATCGGATTTCCAGTAAGTGCTTGAGTCTTATCGTTGTGATTTTTCTCTGTTCTTCCGCCGCGACGCGAACCTCTTTTGGAGCGTCGTTCGCCAGGCGGGATTTGAGGTTTTCCAGCATCTCGTCCCCCTTCTTTCCCGTTGCGCACACAATATAAATAAAACCGAATTTTCTTTCGTACTCCTCGTTTGCTTCCCGGAGGCGCTGCAGGACGGCGTCGGATGCATCCCTGATTCCCCGCTGTTCACCGGCCGCCAATCGTGCCGTCGCGGAAAACTTCTCCTCCCCATGCTTCAGATCCCCGATCCTCGGATGATGGCGGAAGGCCTCGTTCCAGTCAGACGGCGCAAGTGCCGTCCATATTGTGTCCGCCGCCCGCAAAACATCCTCTGCGGCCCGGTACGGCCGGAGTGCCAGCATTCCACTCACCCATCGGGACGAGCCGCAGCAGCGTGAGAGCTGATGCGACGCCTCTCCTGCCGAAAGCCGGTTCAGCGCCTCGACGGTCATACACTCTTCAATCTATCAGCGTTCCGAAAACGCGGAGACGGCTCACTCCTCCGTCCGGATAGATGTTGAGACGGATATGGGTCGCCGGCGGTTCGGCGCGGCGCGCGATGGGAAATACGTGACGGGCAGAGGCGCGCAACTTGGTCTTCCCGACGACCTCGGTCCAGGCCATATTCTGCCACGCGGCCTCGTCGACCGGCTCATGGGCCACCCGGCAGGCGTCCAACGAACATGCATCGGGATAATTACCCTTGAAATGATGCGTGTCAACTTCAATCTTTTGAATCCGCCCCGGACGGCCAAGACGCACGACAGCCCAATCATGTCCCGGCCCGCGACGGCGTTTCGTTTCCCATCCTTCCCCCATATTTGCTGCCCGCCCCGGCAGTATCAGGTTCTCACGAGACCCGAAAAACATATCACTCGAAGCGACCACGACTCCACCGTTCGTAACAGCGGCCAGGTCGATGGGGTTCCCCCGATTTATCCTGTCCCAGTCGGGAAGAATGATCCCATACGCGCGGAATCGAGCCACGCCTCCGTCGGGAAAAATATTCAATCGCAGGTGAGTCCAACGGCCCGCATCGGAGACGGAGAACACGTTTTGGCACCCGGGGCCGACCGGGGACTCCGGCACAATCAGTTGCCAGCGCGCTGAACGCGCAAGGCTCGACGCTTGTTCGCCTCTTGTCGCCGCGAGCGCTTCGACGGAAGCACGCGACGGATTGTTCCCGAGGAAGTGATTCGTGTCGATGTCCACCCCTCGGATCGCGCCGGGCGCTCCGAGTTTGACGATACACCAGTCATGACCCGCGGTTCTCTTCCTGCGCGTCTCCCATCCGTCCATCCATTTACCGCGGTCCGTGAATTTATCGGGAATGAAAATCCCGCGCCCCGGCTTGATGAGGTTTTCTTTCGGCGCGAAAAATTCATCGCTCGCAAGCAGGACCTTACCTCCAACCCGCTGTGACGCGAGGTCGACAAGGCCGGAGAATGAGCTGGATTGGACGGGCAAATCCACGGGGATAGAATTGGATGATTGGATAATTCGTTAACCGGGTGATCGGGTAACTGATTGATTTATGAGATTGGTCATTCGCTCAATGTTTGGAATGGCTTTTGCTCACCCAGGACTTCTAACTCCTGACTCCTTACTTTCCATAATACACCGCATCCACCGGCACCTTCTCTTTCTGATAGTCATCCTTCTTGAACGGATATTTCGGCCTCGGCCTGGACGTGATGTACGCGGCGATCTCCAGAGCTTCTTCGTCCGTCAGACTTCCCGGATCCATGTATGGCATCGCGTACCGAATCATTCCCGCAAGCGTATACGTGCGCGCAGCGCCGGCCCCATCATTCCACGATTGAGGACCCCACAAGGGGCCCGGCCTCTTGTCTCCGATCCATGCTCCCTGTCCATCTTCGCCGTGACAATTGCTGCAGCGGTCGGTGAAGAGCTGACGGCCAGCGTCAAGGTTCAGCTTAAGGGTCGAGGGTGAGATGAGATTCGAGGAGGGAATGACATTCTTCCCGCGCCACGCAAACTCCTTCCCAACCTCAAGTCCCGACGACAACCATGCAAGGTACGCGGCAACGGCAAGCACTTCGGGCGACGAGGTCGAGAGCCGGTTCCTCGAATTCACCACTGCGGACGCATTGATGCTCCTCATGAAACATTCAACGATCCGGTCTTCCAAACTGAAGAGTCTCCCGCTCCGCTTGTTGTACTCCGGATAGCAGCCGGCGACGCCGACCATCGGGGCAAACAGTTCCTTCTGTCCGCCGTTCGGATGACAGTTGTTGCACGACATTGAATTGCCCGCAAGGCGCCGTGCGTGACCCGGCGTGTCCATGAAGATTTCGAATCCGGCTCGGATCTGTCCAGCCAGGTGAGAGTCGGAAGGGACCGATTCCCTGAAGGGATTCCGCGGCAGATCCCACGCGTGCACCATCGTCGCATTACAGGGAATCAGCAGACGCGCCTTCAAGGAATCTGCGCTCTCATCGGCCGTTTGCCCGGAAGCAATCGAGCCCGCATACAGTCGTATCGCCCAGGCGAGGCACATTCTCAGCGGAAGTTTCGTCATATCAACCTTCGCTCGCTTTGGCCAGAATACATTCACCCGACGCATCCCCGAGGACACGTTCGCCATCAAAGATTTTCGCCCCTCGAAGATACGTTTGCCGTATTTTGCCGCGCAGTGTCCTGCCTTGATACGGCGTGACCGGATGTCGGTGAAGCGTGGTCGAAGGAGTCACCGTGAACGACTCGTCCGGATCCCACACGACGAGGTCGGCGTCGAACCCCTTCTCTATTTTTCCTTTCTTCATCCCGAAGCCGATGAATTCCGCAGTTCGTTCCGACATCCAACGGACGACATCGGAGATTCCAACATTTCGCTTGCGCGCTTCCGTCCAGACGACGGATAAGCCGAACTGCAGCGATGCGATCCCGCCCCAGGCCTTCTCGAAACTGCCGCTCTCGAGCTCCTTGAGCGCGGGTATTGTCGGCGAATGATCCGAGGCGATGAAGTCGATGTCCCCTTCCCCCAATGCTTTCCACAGGCGGTCTCTGTTTTCGCGACCCCGGATCGGCGGCGTGCACTTGAAGCGCGTATCGCCGTCAGGTATCTCCTCGGCACAAAAATACAAATAGTGCGGACATGTTTCCACTGTCAGCGGAAGCCCGGATCTTCTTGCGTCCCGGATCATGGGCAGGGCGTCGGCTGACGAAAGGTGTACCACGTGTGTGCGGCAACGGTATTCGCGGCAGAGACGGATCATCAGGTCGATTGCCTCCAGTTCCCAGGAATCGGGACGGGAAGAGAGGAATTGGTTGTAGGATCGAGGCCGAGGCGAGAGATGGGGTTGAGGTTGGAGAGGGGGAGATTGAAGTTCGCAGTGGACCAGGAGCGGTATGCCGGCCTTTGCGATTGCGGGCATCGCTTCCCGGAGGTCTTTCTCCGTTGCGCGGGGAAACTCATCCAAGCCCGAGTGGATCAGAAACGCTTTGATTCCGAGGACCCCCGAAGCGATCATCCCGGGAATTTCTCGGGCATTATCCTGCACCAACCCTCCGTAGAAACCGCAGTCGACCCGGAGTCCCCCTCGTGCACATCCGAGTTTCTTCTCAAATGCCGCCGGCGTCGTCGTGACAGGAGAATTATTCAGCGGCATGTCCACAAGCATCGTAACACCCCCAGCGGCCGCCGCTTTCGTGGCCGTATCAAACCCCTCCCATGCTGTCCTCCCCGGCTCGTTGATATGCACGTGCGTATCGACAAGCCCCGGCATCACGATGAGCGAGCCGGCGTCCTCGGTGCGAATTTCGGGCGTTAGGTCCCCTCTGCGGACGATGCGGCGAATAACGCCCGCATCGATGACGACCGCCCCGTCGACGATGCCGCCGGGAGTCACAATGCGCTTGCTCAGAATCGCGAACGACGTTCTGGATTCTCCGGCCATGCGAAGGACCGCAATTCAGCCGGCAGCAGAGGAAGGGTGTTCCGCGCGCCGCATCTTGACGTAGGACTTGTAGGCCTTTGCAAATGCAAAGAACGGAAGTGTAAGGATGAGGAAGAGCGCCTCACGCAAACGCGGGAGGAGCGGATATTCGCCCGAGAGGTTGCGGTATTGTCCGGGTTTTTTCAACCCGACGATGAGCGCAAACGACCTGATCCAGATCGTATTCCCCCACCGTGTCGCCGCCCGGTAGCGCTTCAGGAAGGAGGCAGATTGATACTCTTCTTCCAGGTGATGGCGGTGTTCCGCGGCAGCCGCGGGGGGGTAATACACGAACGTTGTGAATGTTCCGACGTCGTCGTACTTTTCCCTCCCTTTCCGGACTTCGATCTTCGACGGAAAATCGATGTCCTCGTATCCGGACTCCGTCATGAGAATATATTCCTTCGACTGGACCGAGTTCTTCAGCAATCGATGCACGATGATGGCATCGAGTCCCCCGAGTTCCTCGAATCGGCCGATCTTCTGAAAAACCGTCCTGCCGCTGTGGACGATGATCTTCAGCCGGAGGAGGTGAATGTTCCTGCAGGCGTCGCATTCGCAGAGGGTTGACATTTGGAGAGCGACGACCTTCTTCGTGAACGCATCAAAAAAGGTGACCAGTTTCTCCCCGATTTTTCTTCTCTTCTCCTCCCACGACATCGTATCGCTGTTTTCCTTCACCGAATAGAGGAACACCGCGTCACCCTCGAGCTTTGCGACCTCGAGCGGGATTTCCACCTGCCTGATGATCGTCTCGACCAGTTCGCCGATGACGGTCTGGCTGTGCGCCGTCGTCTCGATATTGGACGTCACAAAATTCGTGTAGCCGCTGATATCGGCGATGATGAGGATGACCGGTTTTTCCATGAGCTCGAAATTTCAGTGCGGGGCGTTGATACAGAATAGAGGAAATGAGCCGAAAATTCAAGGGAGAAAGAAACGGGTGCAGCGTGCGCGCTTTGACCGGACCGTGCCGGATGGAAAGTTGTATCTTGAAGGGATATTCGATACCATTCCGATTGGTTCACGGAAAAATTGTTTCGGCGAGGAAAAGACATGAATAAAGAGTTGATGCGAGAAGCGATTCGGATGTCGGTCGAGAGCGTGCGGTCGGGAACGGGTGGGCCGTTCGCGGCACTCGTGGTGAAAGAGGGAACGATCGTCGGCCGGGGAACGAACCGGGTTACATCGACAAACGACCCCACGGCACATGCGGAGGTGGTGGCAATTCGCGACGCGTGCAGGAAGCTCGGGAGTTTTCAGCTTAATGGCTGCGAGATATATACCACGTGCGAGCCATGCCCCATGTGCCTTGGGGCCATCTACTGGGCGAGACCCGACAGGGTGTATTTCGGAAATACGCGGGCCGATGCGGCGCGGATTGGGTTCGATGATGATTTCATTTACCGGGAATTGTCGGTCGGTATTTCAGAGCGAAGAATTCCGATGATACGGATTTTGTCCGACGAGGCGGGCGAGGCGTTTACCGAGTGGGACAGGAAGCCGGATAAGGTGAAATATTGAGGGGGAAAATTTTGGGAGTGGCGTGCTGTTTAAAAGCGCGGTTTGGAAATTGAAAGATGGAGGGGAGATTTCAGGGGTCGGAAGCAAGAAATCAGGAGTTAGAAGAGAAGATGGCGATTGGCGGCTTGCCTGCCGAACCGCTACTTAAGAACAAGCGCCTTCCTCACCCCGGACCACGATTTTCCCGATGCAAGCGAGGTTGCCTTCACTCGGATAAAATAGGTTCCGGAGCCTGACATCGTATACCAGCTTACGGATTGTGTCCCCTGTTCGAATTCCTGTTCCGCAAGCGACGCCACCGACCTTCCGAGTATATCGAAGATCTCCACAGTCACCATGCTTGGGTCGGGAAGGTCGAACGAGATGATTGTTCCGTTGTTAAACGGATTCGGATAGTTCTGGTGGAGCACAAACGATGTGGGAACGCCGAATTCGGGAAGTGGTTTGACCGCGATCGATCGACGCGCTTTGTGGGAGACAAGGGAATCATACGGCAGACTTCGCAAGTACCTGGAATCCATCCGCATCCGATTGATTGCATCGATGCCGCTCGACTTTGCCGTCGGGACGATGGCG
>DATJYV010000056.1:0-10992 GCA_035499415.1 Bacteroidota bacterium | reverse complement strand
CTTCACCGCGTACACGCTGCCGCATGCTTTGCACGTGAGCGTATTTTTTTTCGAGTCGTACTTCAGGTCCCCTTTGCATTTGGGACAGCAGAGTATGTCGAGCAATTCCTTCTTAAGCATGGCAGGTCAATTCAAGGTGCGATTCGTGGCTTTTTCCACCGCCTCCCGGAGCCGGGCCGGCAATCGTGTCGGTCTCCCTGAGGCAGAATTCATATAACTGTGTACGGTGTGTCCGATGACCATGGGGTCTCCGGTGGCATCCCGCCGGACTTCATACTCGATCCGAATCCGCACCGGCGTTACATCCGTGAGAATCGTCTCCACGAACAAGAGATCGTCAAACCGCGCCGGCTGTCTGTACTCCGCATGCGCCTCGATCACCGGAAGGAGGATTCCCTCTCGTTCGATCTCCGGATACGGAAGTCCCATGGAGCGCAAAAGATCCGACCGTCCCTGCTCGAAGTACTCAAAGTATTTCCCGTAGTACACAAATTTCATCTGGTCGGTGTCGGCATAGCGGACCCGAATCTGCGTCGTCTGAGAGAACATTTTCCCGGAATTTCCGCCCGGCACGCGCGAAGCCACGTCAGGACTTCCAGGAGCCCATCCGGGAAAACTTCTCGATCCGCTGTTCAACCAGCTTTTCCGGCTTGATTTTCTTCAGGGCACGCAATTCTTCGAGAAGCACGTCTTTGAGAAGTGCGGCCGCCTTCTCATGATTTGTGTGCGCACCGCCAAACGGTTCAGGCACGACCCGGTCGATGATCCGCTGTTCGAGGAGATCCGGGGCCGTCAGCTTCAGGGCCTCAGCCGCCCGCTCCTTGTAATCCCAGCTGCGCCAAAGGATGCTGGAGCACGATTCGGGGGCGATGACGGAGTACCATGCGTTCTCCAGCATCACAATCCGGTCCCCCACACCGATGCCGAGCGCTCCACCCGAGGCCCCTTCGCCGATGATCGCGACAATGATGGGAACGGGGAGATGCGACATCTCGAACAAATTCCTCGCAATGGCTTCCGCCTGCCCGCGCTCTTCCGCCTCCAGCCCGGGGAATGCCCCCTGCGTGTCGAGGAGCGTGATAACAGGTTTCCGAAACTTTGCCGCAAGATGCATGAGCCGGAGCGCTTTTCGGTACCCCTCCGGATTTGGCATCCCGAAATTCCGAAAGATATTCGTTTTCGTATCCCGCCCCTTCTGGTGTCCCAGAACCAGGACCGAATCCTTCCCCAACGTTCCGAACCCTGCGACGATGGCTTTATCGTCCCCAAAATGCCGGTCGCCATGCAGCTCGATGAAATCCCCGATCATCCACTGAATATAGTCGAGCGTATAGGGCCTGTCCGGATGGCGCGCAAGTTGAACCCGCTGCCACGCCGTCAGGTTTGCATAGATCGATTCGCGCAATTGGTTGACTTTCTTTTCCAAGGTCTTGATTTCGTCCGCGATGTCCAGGTTGTCGGCATACTTCCGCATTTCTTCGATCTTCTGCTCAAGCTCGAAGATCGGCCGTTCGAATTCCAGCGTTACGCGCGGCATCCGGTCATCCTCTCATCCGCGCTTCGCCGGATTTCTCTCCGCCAGAATCCGATGTTGCATCCATCCATGTCTTCAAAAGAATCTCGACGTCGAGCAGCACCGACTGATTTCTCGCATAGTAGAGATTGTACTGCTCCTCTTCTCCGTGCGTGAGAACGCGTCCTCTCTGGAGCTGGACGAGGCCCGTGAGCCCCGGCTTTCCAATGTAGAGTCCGTTCCTTGCCGAATTTCCCGGCCCGCCGCTCCGTTTCAACGTCGGCGGTCCGACGAGGCTTGCGCTGCCCCGAAAGACGGAACCAAGACCACGCCAAAAGTCCCCGACGGCGCGTCCGGTCAGGTACATCCGGATGCGTAAAATAGGATAAACCGCCGTCAAGAGCAATCCCGAGACCAGGAGGTCGAGCGAACGTTTGAGGAACCGATAGAACATCTTGTCGAGATTGTACGATATTTCCAGCAGCGGAACTTCGTCGAGCGTGTCGACGCTGGCCTTCCCAATGATCACTTCCATCGTACTCGGCACGAGATGGAAACTCACGTGCTCGTCGCCGGCCTTGTTGATGACCGACAGAATCTCTGCGTACGAAAGCATGCGGGGCGCGAAGATCAGATCGCTGATGCGATTCTCACGGATCACCTTGGCAACATTCTCCAAACTCCCGAGGACCGAGACACCCGAGACCGTCCGGCCCACATCTTCGGGAGTAAGCGCAATGAGTCCCACGATTTCGTACCCCTTGGTGACACCGGCGCGCAAGCGTGAGAGAAGCTCCAGCGCCGGTTGGCCCGTCCCGATGATGAGCGTCCGTCGGCCGAGAATTCCGCTTCGACCGCCGGTCGAAACCCTCGTCGCAAAACGGAAGACCACCCTCCACGTCGGAAGAAGGAGGAGACAGAGAGCCCCCGAAACGACCACAATGCCCCGGCTGAAGGCGTATTCTTTGAAGAATGCCGTGAGAGCGGAAATGATCACAAAGCTGACGATCGTTCCGACAAACACACGCGGGACGGACAGGGGTTGCCGCGAGTACACGCCCAGCGCGTAAAAACTGCCGACGACGAGGACGGCGGGAATTACGTAGACGATCGGATAGGCGTACGAGGGATACAGGAAGAGCGCTCCACGCCAGAGGTACTCGGCAAGCAGGAGACTGATGTCGACTGCGAGGATATCGACGACGGCGAGGCGGAGCGGCCTCACGAGCGCCCGGAGCGAGGCGAACAGGGAGGTCACGGCGATTCCCAGTTTGAGGAACGACGTGACCGGGAAGGGGAATCGGAAATGTTTTTCCACGAAGAGCGTCATGGCCTTGTAAAATGTCTCGATCTCGTCGATGCTGCTCCGTCGCGTGCTCTCCCCTTTGTAGTGAATGATCCTCGTTTCGTGGACAAAGAAGACCCTCCACCCGGCCTTCTGGACCCGGTAGCACCAGTCGAGGTCTTCTCCATACATAAAGAAATCCTCATCCAGGCCGCCGACCCGGTCATAGACTTCGCGGCGAAGCATCATGAACGACCCGCTCACCGCATCCACCTCGTACGATTGGTCGACGGGGCGATAGGTGAGATTGTAACGGCCGAAGAATCGCGAAGACGGGAAGAGAGCGCCGAGGCCCGATATCTTTGTAAACGCAACCCACGGCGTGGGAAAACTCCGGCGGCACGAAAGCTGGAAACTTCCGTCCGGGCTGAGAATCGCACAGCCGGCGAGCCCGGCGTCCGGATGAGTTGCGAAAAACCGGAGCATGACACGGACCGTGTCTTCCTGGACAAGCGTATCGGGATTGATGAGGAGGATGTAGTCGCCCCGGGACTCCCGGAGCGCGCGATTATTTGCGCGCGCAAATCCGACGTTTTCCCTGTTCTCGAGGAGGCGAACGGCCGGAAACCGTCGTCTCATCATGCCGACACTGCCATCCTCCGAAGCGTTGTCGACGACGATGATTTCCGAGCGGATGCCGCGCAGGGACCGCTGAAGCGAGACGATTGCGTGCGCCAGAAAATCGCGCACGTTGTAATTCACAATGATGACGGAGACCTGCGGACGCGGCCGCTTTCTATTTGCCATCCAGGACGCTTCGGATCTTGAGTTTCCACACCATCCACGCGGCCTCGGAAACGATGTTCCTCGACATCTTTGAAACGCCCGCACGCCGGTCGACGAAGACAATCGGCGTCTCGCACACGCGGAATCCCCGCTTCCATGCGAGGAAGTTTGTTTCGATCTGGAATGCATAGCCGTTCGACCGGATGGCAGCGAGGTCGATGTTCTCGAGGACCTTCCGCCGGTAGCATTTAAATCCGCTCGTCGCGTCCTTCACCGGCATGCCGGTGACCATCCGCGTGTAAAGATTCGCAGAATAGCTGAGGAATAATCGACGCATCGGCCAGTTCACGACGTTGACGCCGGAAACGTACCTCGAACCGATCACCAGGTCGCATTGTTGCGCCTGTGCGTACAACGTCTTGAGCGCCGACGGAGAATGGGAGAAGTCCGCGTCCATCTCGAACATGAAGTCGAAACCCTCCTTCAACGCATACCTGAATCCCGTGACGTAGGCCGTGCCCAGGCCCATTTTTTCCGGCCGCTCGATGAGATGGACCTTCGCGTTCCGTTTCATGATCTTTTTCACGGCCGTGCCGGTGCCGTCGGGCGAATTGTCATCGACGACAAGCACCTCAAAGCTCCGGTCCTGCTCGAGGATCTTCGGAATGAGACGCGCGATGTTTTCCGCCTCGTTGTACGTCGGTATAATGACGAGCGCCCGCGATTTCCTCTTAGCCATTCATCCCCTCACGCAACGATTGGACAACGTACGACTGCTCCTCCTTCGTCAGTTCCGTGTGCATCGGCAGCGACAGAACCTCGCCCGCCGCAGATTCGGACGCAGGAAACGATCCGCCGCCGACCGACCTGAACGCTTCCTGGCGATGGAGCGGTATCGGATAGTAAATGCCGTAGGGGATGCCGAGCCCGGCAAGATGGGCGCACACGGCGTCGCGGTTTTTCACTCGAATGGTGTACTGATGGAAGACATGTTTCGCGTATCCGGCCCGAAACGGCACCTCAACCCGGGCATTCGCCAATAATTTGTCGTAGACTTGCGCGGCACTTCTCCGCCGATCGATCCAGCCCTCCAACCGTTTCATTTTGACCCGCAGGATTGCCGCCTGGATGGCATCGAGCCGGCTGTTGACTCCGAGAACCTCATGTTTGTATCGCTCGCGTGAACCGTGTGACGCGATGAGACGGAGCCGCTCTGCGATGGCCGCGTCGTTCGTCGTTACCATCCCCCCGTCGCCGAACGCGCCGAGATTCTTGCTCGGGAAAAAGCTGAATGCCGCCATGAGACCGAAACCTCCGAGCTTCCGACTCTTGTACTCTCCGCCGATTGATTGACACGCATCTTCCAAAAGAGGTATTCCCATCTCCCGCGATATCTCCATGAGCGGGTCCATGTCGCATGATTGTCCGTACAGATGGACGGGGAGGATGAGTTTCGTCTTCCGTGTGACCGCGTCCCGAACCTTTGTCACATCGATATTGAAAGTCCGCGGGTCGATATCGACGTAGACCGGCTTCGCTCCGAGAAGGACGATGACCTCCGTCGTCGCAACGAACGTGAAGGGCGTCGTTACAACCTCGTCGCCGGGGCGGATATCCAACGCCATCAACGCAATTTGAAGCGCATCAGTACCCGAGGCACACGCAACGGCGTGCTTCACGCCGAGGTATCTGGAAACTTCGGCCTCAAATTCCGAGACTTCACGCCCCAGAATGTACTGTCCCGATTCGAGTACCCGGAGGACGGCGGCATCGATCTCCGCCTTCATCCCGCGGTACTGCCCGACGAGGTCAACCATCTGTATTTTCATCACAAATTCTTTTTCAGTCTGCGTTCCGGCAAGAATGTCCGTCAAGCGCTCCGTTCGACCGGCCTCTCCCGATCTAAAGAATCAGGGAAGAGGACTCTTTCCGGCCCGCCATGCGTTCCACCTCTCTCAGAAGCTTGTCGGCTCCCAAATGGTCCATGCAGAAATAGTCAGGGTTGGTGCAGGTCGGAGCGTAAAAACAGTGACACGGTCGGTCGGGTTCGACGATCACCCCCCGTCCGTAAAGCTCGAATTCGTGCGGGTTGAAAATGTTATTCAATAATACAACCTTCTTTTTCAAGCCGATCCCGATGTGCAGCGCCATCGTCACACCGGTCACGAGGACATCGATGCGCTGAATCAGCGCGATGAACTTGTCGAGCGGAAAATAACCGAAGTACTTTGCCCCGCTCTTTTCCTGGATGATCCGATTTCTCCCGTCCTCATCCTCCCCGCCGAGCAAGACAACCTCATACCCCTTCTGCTTGAGCGCGCGCGCAAGTTCCGCCCATCGATTCACGTCCCATAACCGGGAAGGCCAGCGTGCCCCGCACCCGGTATTCAATCCCACAATGGTGCCTGGTCGATTCAAGTCCCACTTTTCGCCGTCCTGGCGCACATCGAGGATGTATTCCTCCTTGTGAAACGGGAAGCCGCAGATCCCGAACATTTCTTCGACATAGCTCTTCCTGTTCGCGCGTCCGATATCATCAAATATTCCCGCAAGGAATTTTCCCTCCGCCGCGGCGTCGGCCGGTGCCGGTTTCCCATCGCGGAGCAGGAATCCCTTCTTGACTCTGCTCCGAACCTTTGAAGCGACAGCGCACGCCTCCGGATCTTTGTCGAGATTGAAAACAACATCAAACGGCGTCTCCTCGAGAAGAACCATGGACTTCACGCTCAAGTCCAGCACGACATCGACGAGCGACGGTATCAGCATGGGGTGGTGCGTCATCCAGTAAATCCGGCTGTGCGGATGCGTTTCCCTCAGCTTGGTGAGCAAGGGTGTCGTCCGGATCACGTCGCCGGCTGCACCCAGCTTGATGATCAGAATCTTCACGTCCTGCCTCTCATAGTACGCGCAACCGTCGCATCGAACACCATGCTCCTTATGCGGACGGCAGGGAACATCGCCCCGAAAATGTTTGCAGTCGGCATGGATCACAATTTTCTTTCTCGTGCGTCGCCGACTTTTCGCCTTTTTCATCCTCAGATTGGTACTTTTTTCTTCCCCCTGTTTATTTTCACCCTGCTACGTATGACCTCTCCCCATCAGCATGACATACAGCGTGTTGAACAGGATTTTGAGGTCGAGACGCCACGAGAGGTTCTCAATATAGAACAGGTCGTACTTCACTTTCGCTTTGACGTCGTCCAGATTCTCATCATACTTGTGCTTCACCTGGGCCCACCCTGTAATGCCGGGCCGGACTCGCAGGCGGTGCCGGTAAAGCGGAATTTGTTTCGCCAGCTTCTCGACAAAATACGGCCGTTCCGGTCGAGGCCCGACAAGACTCATGTGCCCCAGCAGGACGTTGATGAACTGCGGCACTTCATCCAGGTGAAGCCGTCGCAGGAGGCGCCCCATCCGGGTCACGCGCGGGTCGTTCCTTCCCGCCCACACCGGCCCCGACTGCTGCTCGGCATTCGCGCGCATGGACCGAAATTTGAAGATGCCGAACACTTTTCCGTTCCGACCGAGCCGCTCCTGGATGTAGAAGACACGACCGGGGGAATCGAGTTTGATCGCCGCCGCAATGACGAGCCACAGCGGCAGGCCGACGAGAAGAATGGCGAGCGACACGAGCGTGTCGAGCGACCGTTTCATGGCGGCCTCCCACGGCTTCAGGATCTGCGGCCGCACATCCATGAGCGGCGAGCCGTACAGCGAGCTGATGCGCGCCTGACCGCTGACGATGTCGTAAAGGTCCGGGACGATCTTCATCCCCACGTCGTGTCCGTTGCAGAACCTCATCACTTCCATCAATCGATCGTGCTCCGTGCTGTCGAGGCCGATGAGTACTTCCTGAATCCGGTGCTTGTGAATGAGCTTCGGAAGTTCGCCGACGTACCCGAGCACCGGGACATCCCGGTATTTTCCGGTGGTGGCCGGCCCTTTGCCTTCCCTGCGCTTCGTCGGCCGCGCAAACCCCACAACGTTGTACCCGAGGGCCGGATATGAAAGAACCATGTCGCACAGTTGAAACGCCTTCTCCGACCACCCGACGATAAGCGTGTTACGGGCCCCGACCCCTCCGATCAGGAGCCGCTTCTGGATCGCCCGCACGGCAAGCCGGCCCGATGCCACCGTGGTAAACATGAACACCCAGTAGAGCCCGATCAGTATGCGCGAGCTGGTCCGGGATTCGACGGCGGTGTCGTCCACGAAGATGACGAAGAACAGAACGAGTCCCCCGAGGAGGCTTGTCCGGAACAGGGTGAGGAGCTCATCCAGCCGCGACTGCGCGTACCAATATTGGTAGAGACCGAAGAAGGAGAACCAGAGAAGCCAGTAGCAGTAGACGGCCGTCATGGGCCGCCACAGCTCCGGCTCGATCGTGTAGTAAATCCAGCCGCTTCGCACACGAATCCAATAAAAAATAAGATAGGCGAGGTTCAGGCCTATGAAATCGGTGACGACGGTGATGATTCGTTCAGTTCGGTGCGACATACGCCTGGGACCCTTGCGCGACACTTTGATAAACGCTCTTGAGATCTTTTCCGACCGCGTCCCAGCCAAAGCGACTCCGAATCCTGTCGGTGGCTCCCGACGACAACCGTTCCCGGAGGTTCGCATCGGAAAGAACGCTCACAACGGCCGCAGCGAATTCTTCGGCCCCGGCCGCGACCAGCACTTCTTCACCATCGCGGAGTCCGAGCCCCTCGACACTCAGGGGTGTGGCAACGACGGGAACGCCGAGCGCCAGGGGTTCCAACACTTTGTTCAGCGTGCCGGCGCCAAAACGAATCGGCGAGATCGCCACCGCGCTCCGCACGTACTGCTGTTTCAAATCGGGGACGAAGCCCGTCACCTCGACATCGTCGCCCGCCAGGGACTTGATGCCGGCGGAGGGATTCTGACCTACAATGAAGAGCCGGGCGTGCGGAATTCTTTTCTTAATGAGCGGCAAAATTTTCTTCACAAAAAATCTTGCACCGTCGGCGTTGGGGAAGTATGACATGTTTCCCGTGAGAATGATTCTCCCGGGCTCCGGCTCCGATGCGCCGTTCGGGGAAAATATTTCAAGGTCGACGCCATTCCGTAAGAGGTCGATGCGCGCGGTCGGAGCATGCTGCAGCAAAACCCGGCGGTCGACATCCGAGCAGACCAGGACACGGTCGAATTGCGTCAGTACTGCGTCGAAGGCAACCATCCTCCGGTGTTCGACGGAGAGAAGCCACCGCAGAAGCGGGTTCTTTTGGGATTGACGAAAACGGTCGATGTACAAAGAGACCGCATCGGTCAGGTCGAGAACCCGCGGAATCGAACGCGTGTCCGCGGTGTATGGTGCCATTCGAATCAAATGCGTGTGGATGATATCCGGCCGCTCGTCTTCGATCATCTGACGTAAGGCGTCGTGCATCCGCCGGGACGCGAAGTACGATACCTGAAACGGATCCCTCCCGAAGATTCCGCCCGCACAGTGGACTACCGACTCCATGAGTGACTGCCGGACGACAACGACCTTCCTGCAAAAATCCTTCAGTTCGGGGATCAACTGCTCTTCTTGCCGGTCCTGAATGTACGAGAGCAGAACAACGTCGTGGGACTTCGAGACCTGTCGGATGAGGTTGTAAATTTTCAGTTTGTCGCCCCGGTACGGTGGAAAGGGAAAGCGGGACGTGAGAAAGAGGATCTTCATTTCCGCAGTTCAAGGACGGTCACCCACGCCTGACGCCGGAGTGCCGGAATCGTCGTGAAGGCCGCTTGGTCCAGTCGTAACAATGCTTGTTGGGTTCGTCGAAAGAGCGTTTCACTCCGGTATCCATAGTACCAAAAAAATGCCATCAATGAAAAAAGATAAAACTCCTCGTGCTCCCACGACGAAAAATGAGCTGCGAGAGCTGAGATGTCCCGGAACGTGAGCGGTTTTTCCGTCGGGGTTCTTCTGGCGGGCGTGAGGAGGCGGAACAATTTCAGAAACGGGTTGTAATCGAGCGGTTCGAGAAAAACGGCTTTTCCGCCGGCGCGAAGCATGCCGGCAAGCTTTGAGCCGACGCGCGCAAGGTCGAGATGATGGAGGATGGAATGACCGTAGATCAGGTCGAATGATTCATCCGGGAAGTCAAGAGTTTCTCCCCCGACGTGAATCGCCGTTATTTTCTCTCTCACTCCTTCACGGATCGCCTTCTCCCGCAAGAGTTGGATCATCTCGCCCGAGATATCGATGCTCGTCACCCACGCTCCTGCCTTCGCAAACCGGACCGAGGTCGTTCCATCGCCGCACCCGATTTCCAGAAGCCGCCTGTCGTGCAGGTCTCCGAGCGCGGCCAGCGCAAATGAATCCGCGGCGGCGAGAGCGCCGAAGGAGTAGAAATCCTCCTGACCCTCCCTGGCCTTCTGGTCGTGGAATTCTTCCTCGATCCTATGTCTTTGCTCGAGACCGGTTGACTTCACGATAGACATCCTCGAATTGCTTTGCGATGGATTTCCAGCCGTACTTCTTTTGAACAAGATTTCTTCCCTGCTTCCCAAGAGAGACGCGCAACGCGGGATTTTTCAGAAGGCGGAGAATCGCCCGGGCAAATTCATCCGGACGGTCCGCAACAAGAATGTCCCGGCCCGGCCGAACTTGAATTCCCTCGCATCCGACCGAAGTCGAAACGATTGCTTTCCCGTGGGCGAGAAACTCGAGGACTTTCACCCGCATCCCGCTGCCGGCAAAGAGCGGAACGATGCAGACTTGATTCCTGGCGAGGATCGGGGCAACTGATTCGACAAAACCCTCAAACCGGACATTCGGATGATTCAGGTTTTTCAGCTCTGATGAATCTCCTTTTCCGGCGATGGAGAGTATGACGTTCGGTTCCTGACTCAGAAGGAGAGGGAAAACTTTCTCATAGAACCACATGAAGCCCCGGACATTCGGCTTCCAGTCAAGCAACGCGAGGAACAGGATGTGCTTTTCTTCTTCCCCCGTTGTCGACGGCTTTGCCGGAAGTTCGACTCCCGCCGGTATGACGGTTTGCCGCACCGCCGGAGCCATGCGAAGCAATTCGTCCGCTTCATCCCTGGTGATCATGGCGCACATGTCGTACTTCCCGCACACGGATGCCTCATATCGCCGAAGCTTTGGCAACTCCAGAGTCCCGTACATCCGAACGAAGGGATTGGTTTCCAGGTCGAGATATCTCCGCAGGAATCTCGTCTCGAGGTTGTGGCCCCGGAGGACAATCGGGACGCCCCGGGTTTTGCGGGCGTGCACTCCGTAGGGCGCCATGGCAAGATGGTCGACATGCACGACGTCAAATTTCTCCCGCTCGAGCTCCTCGTCGAGCGCCCGGACGAACGCCTTATGATAGTAACGCGAAACCGAATACGGAAATGGACTCAGGAGCGACCTTGCTCCAGCGGCCAATGA
>DATJYV010000055.1:0-5518 GCA_035499415.1 Bacteroidota bacterium | reverse complement strand
GTTGACGGAGGTCGATGACTCCGGGGCGAGAGCAATGGAGGGCGTTCAGGTTGTGCGCAAGGGCGATTTTATCGCCGTCCTGCACGCATCCCCCGATGTTGCCGCCGAGGCGCTCGGGCGCATAAAGGCAAAGTTCGATCTCCCCGAACCGACGGTCGACGATGAAACGATATTCGACCATTTTCTAAAATCATCTCCGACAGGCCAGTCGCTTGCCAAGAACGGCGACCTCGGCGCGGGCGAACGCGATTCGGTTTCATTTGTTGAGTCGAAATTCCTGAACGACTACGTTGCGCATGCCCCGATGGAGCCGCACGCGGCAGTGGCACAGTTCGACGGAAAAAAAGCGACCGTCTGGGCCTCGACGCAGACGCCGTTCCGCGCGAAAGAGGAGGTTGCGCGCGAGCTGGGGATTTCGTCTGACAACGTCCACATCATTACTCCGTATCTCGGCGGCGGTTTCGGAGGCAAGTCGAGAAATCTGCAGCTCGCCGAGGCGGCCCGCATCGCAGCGATGTGCGGCAAGCCCGTCCAGGTAGCGTGGACACGAGATGAAGAATTTTTCTTCGATTCATTTCGTCCGGCCGCGGTTGTGAACATTCGGTCCGGCATGACGGCAGCCGGCACGATCGGGATGTGGGACTACCACGTATACTGCGCGGGCGAACGAGGCGCTGTTGCACCGTACGAGATTCCGAATATGGAGACCGTTGCCTACGGCTCGGTGTTTGCCGGAAGCGGCGACATCCATCCGTTCGCAACCGGACCGTGGAGAGCTCCGGCCAACAACACGAATACGTTTGCGCGAGAGTCGCAGTTGGACATTCTGGCGGCGAAAATCGGTGTCGATCCGGTCGAGTTCCGGCTCCGGCATCTCCGCGATCAAAAGATGATCAATGTCCTGAAGACTGCGCGGGAAAAATTTGAATGGAAGCCGGCGAAAGGACCGAGCGGCCGCGGCTTCGGCGTGGCATGCGGGACCGATGCCGGCGCGTACGTGGCGACAATGGCCGAAGTCTCCGTCGACCGGAATTCGGGCGAGGTCAAGGTGAAGCGTGTCGTGACGGCCCAGGACATGGGGCTGGTGGTCAATCCGGAAGGAGCGACACTTCAGGTGGAAGGCTGCGTCATGATGGGGCTGGGATATGCGCTGACGGAAGGAATTCATTTCCGCGGGGGAGACATTCTCGACAGGAATTTCAATACGTACGACATACCGCGTTTCTCCTGGCTTCCGAAGATCGATACGGTGCTGATCGACGACCGCGAGGCGGATCCGCAGGGAGGAGGAGAGCCCGCGATCATTACCATGGGGGCGGTTGTCGCGAATGCAATTTTCGACGCCGTCGGCACGCGTCTCTATCGGCTGCCGATGACGCGCGAACGCGTTCTTGATGCGCTGAAAAAAGGATGAAGCCGGGGAGAACTCCCTTTTGACCGGGCCCGCGCAGGCGGTCTCCGCCGTCCATACCCTGACACTCCAAGGAGAACCCTCCATGCCATGATGCTACGATGCGACCCTTTTGATTTCGGCTGCGTCTGATGAATGGCAGGTTGCTCTCCCGGATACTTTTTCTCACATGCTGTACTCTCTCGTCATCCCTCGTTGCACGGCAAACGAAGGAAGGCGGGGAACCACCCACGAAGTCCGCGCTCTCGCGCGACTTCATCGCGTTCTCGAAGGATTCCGTCCTGCAACTCCCCGACGAATTCATCGAGTCGGGAAGCGATTCCGTTTTCGAAGACAGTGTTCGGGTTCTTACCCCTGGCGTCGATTATGTTATCGATCTTCGATTCGGCGCCATCCACCTGAACCAATCGTACATCGCCGCCTCGCTTCGGGATTCTGTCGGCCGCCGCCTTACGGTCCGATATCGCGCGCTCTCCGTTCGTTTCCGTCGTGAATATTTTCTACACACACTGATCTTCCGGTCCGATTCCGCAGGAAACCGGAAAGTCGCCTACATCCCCCCCGCATCGCACTACCTTGCAGACGATCTGTTCGGCCCCGACCTTCAAAAGAGCGGCTCCATCGCGCGCGGGTTCAGCGTAGGAACCAACCGCGACCTTTCCCTTACGTCGGGCCTCCGCTTGCAGCTCGTGGGCCCTCTCTCGAACGACATCAATATTGTTGCGGCTCTTACGGACGAAAATTCGCCCATCCAGCCGGAAGGAACGACTCAGACTCTGCGCGAGGTCGACAAAGTGTTCATCGAAATTTCGAGCCGCCACTATGGCGCCACCCTCGGCGATTTCACGCTCGACGTGCCGGGCTCGCAAGGCGGCGAGTTCGGACGATTGTCCAGAAAGCTTCAAGGAGCGGAAGGCACGGCGGACGTCGTGGAGGATCAGGGGAACAACGGGCGATTCAGCGTTGTCGCGGCGACTTCGCGCGGAAAGTACAACACCAATCAGTTCCAGGGAATTGAAGGAGTCCAGGGGCCGTACTTGTTGACGGGAAAGAACGGGGAAGAGCATCTCATTATCATCGCGGGGAGTGAAAAGGTCTATCTCGACGGCAACATCATGACGCGCGGGGAGACGAATGATTACACGATCGACTACGGCGACGGAGAGGTGACGTTCAGCAGCAGACGGCTGATCACCAACGCTTCACGAATAGTGATTGATTTTCAGTACTCGGACGAACAGTACACCCGGAATATCCTCGGCGCAACGGCGGATGTCGTGGGGTTCGACCGCGCGGCGTCCCTCCATCTTTCGTTCTTCCAGGAGGCGGATGACGAGACTTCGCCCACCGGCTTCACGCTGGATGACAGCTCCCGGACCGTTCTGGAGAACGCCGGCGCGGACCGTCTCCGCGCTTCGCTCCCGGGGATCCAATTTATCGGAAGGGATTCGACCGGCGCGGCCCGCGGACAATATCGGCTCGTGGACACCGTGATCAGCGGCCGCCCGTACGCGATTCTTGTCTATGCGCCCGGGGACTCCCTGGCACTTTATTCTGCGACGTTTGCACCGGTCAATGTCGTTCCCCCCGATTCGGCCGGGTACGTCCGCGTCGCCGCAGGGAATTTTCAATTCGCCGGAATTGGAGCGGGCAGTTATCTTCCCATCGTCGTCCTGCCTCTGCCTCAACTCCAGAGGTTGATGGATCTGAACGGTTCGGTCAACCTTGCCTCCGACCTCTCCGTTTCGGGTGAATACGCCGCCAGCCAGCTGAATCAAAATCGCTTCTCGTCCGCCCCCGACGTTACGGTGGACGGAGGTGCGTACCTCTTTTCGGCTCGTTATCACCCTCAAAACCTCCGACTGTTCGGCACGGGGCTCGGAGACCTCGACGTCTCCGCTTCCGACCGATTTGTCGAGCGTACGTTCTCGCCGATGGACCGAACGAACGACATCGAATTTAATCGTACCTGGAACCTCGATACCGCGGCCTCGAGCAATGAAGAAATTCGTCAGGGCCATATTCTCTATTCTCCGTCGCGCACCGTCCATGCCTCATTCGACCTTGGAGACCTGGAGCGGTCGGGGGACATTCATTCGTCGCGTACCCAGGAGGAAGTGGCGCTCGCGGACTCGAGTCTCCCGACGCTTCTTCTCCATCGAGAAGAAATTAACTCGATGTCGGATGTCGATGCCGTTCAGTCATCGTGGGTGCGGGAGCAGGCCTCGACCGCATACCGTCTTCCCGGGTTCACTCCGTCGCTGCGAATCGAAGCCGAAAATCGATCCGCCCGGGAATCATCCACGGATTCTTTGAATGACGGGAGTTTTCGCATTTTGGAGATTACGCCGGGCGTGACGACGCGGGCGTTCCTTTCGATGAACCTCTCGGCAGAGTTTCAACTCCGCCAGGAAGACAGCGTCGCGGCCGGCGTCCTCGGGAGGGCATCGTCCTCGCTCACGCAGCTGTATTCACTGCAGTTCCCCTCCAGTCGCTCGTTCTCAAGCTCTCTGACACTCGACATTCGGAAAAAGCAGTTCACAGAAGAGTTCAAACAACGCGGGAACGTCGACGGCGACTTTATCCTTGTCCGGTCGCAGACGCGTTATGCGCCGTTGGATCGTGCCGCGGAAAGCGACTGGTACTATCAGTTTTCGAGCGAGCGCTCTGCGCGCCTCGAACGCCTTTTTGTCCGGGTCGCGAAGGGGACGGGAAATTATATTTATCTGGGGGACCTCAACGGAAACGGAATCGCCGACGATGATGAATTTCAACTCACGCGCTTCGACGGCGATTATGTCGCCATCTATCTTCCCACCGACCAGCTGTTTCCCGTGGTCAGTCTCCAGGCAAGCATCCGCCTGCGGCTTCAACCCGCCAGAATTCTCAGCTCCCCTTCGTCCGGGTTCGAACGCCTCCTTCGGAACATTTCAACGGAAACATACCTTCGAATCGACGAAAAAAGCACGGACTCCGTCGCAAGTCAAATCTATTTTCTCGACCTCTCGCATTTTCAGGATTCGCGGACCACGATCTCAGGCTCCGACCAGCTGACGCAGGATGTCTATCTCTTTGAAAATAATCCGGAACTGTCGCTTCGCTTTCGTTTCGGCGAGCGACATGGGCTTTCGCAGTACGTCGAATCCACCGAGCGAAGTTACGGCCGCGAACGCTCGGTGCGGATCCGCTCCCAGCTTGTCAAGGAAATCGGCAATCAAACAGATATTGTCTTCCAGAACGATCGCGTCTTGTCGTCCGTCATCTCACCCAGAACCCGCGACCTCCAGATCGCGAGCCTGACGTCGGACTTTTCGTACCGGCCGGAACCCGCGTGGGAAGTCGGATTCACGCTCGCCGCGTCGCAGACGGAAAACACGCTGAATCAAGGGGATGCCGTCGCGGACGTGAATCAGCAGGGATTGCGCGTCCTGTACTCGATTCCGGAAATCGGCCAGCTCCGGTCGGAGATTCGCCGCGAAGAGGTCGATGTACGCAACGTGATCGACGACGACCTTCATCCACAGCCGTACGAATTCACGGATGGAAAAGTTGTGGGAAAAAGCATCTTCTGGGAGCTCGGGCTCGACTACCGGATCGGAAGGAACCTTCAGCTCACGCTTAACTACGATGGCAGGTCCGAAGGAGGTCGGAGCCCGGTTCACACCGCCAGGGCCGAAGCTCGCGCATCATTCTAAGCGGCTGTGATCCGGCCGGACCACCGCCTAATGACATTTGTTCCAGAAACATGCAAATGTTTGACCGTTCTGAAACCTCCTATTATAGGTTTGCATTTACAACAACAAATAGGAGGGAGAGAATATGCCGTTCTTTAATAGGGTAAGAGAAACATACGCAGCCTTGATTTACAAGGCTCCAACACCGACTCTGCACGTTGCAATAATGAGAGTGTCTGTTCGTCTGATCATGCTTCTTGCTGGGATAATTATTTTTTCTGCCCCCAACTTCTTATTCCCCTCAAGATTTGACGATAACGTACTAAAGGTTCCTTGCGGATGGATTGGATTGGTTGCACGCTATTGGCTATCCTAACCAAGATCGATCATCGAAACTCAAAGCCCTCTTGATGAGGGCTTTTTCATTTCCATT
>DATJYV010000054.1:0-15373 GCA_035499415.1 Bacteroidota bacterium | reverse complement strand
GATCGCAGAATTGGGAATGGCGAAAGCGCTCGAAACGACGTGGGAGGAGATTTTCAACACCATGCACGCGCACCCGACGCTTTCGGAGGGAATCATGGAAGCCGCGGGAGAGGCGTTTGGAGCAGCGATTAATATCTGACTGAACCCCCTATGAAATCTCCCCCTTCTCTGCGTTGCAGAGAAGGAGGGTGGGGATTTGATACTCCTCTAACGAGGAAACACAGCAATATGATGTACTCGGAGATGAACTCGCCCGACGCGACATTCGATCTAACCTCCCCCTTCTCTGCGTTGCAGAGAAGGGGGGTGGGGGGATGAGTCAGCATGACACCGTCTATCAAGCCGCCAAATCCCGGGCGCGAAGGCTTCGGAAAAACCAGACTCCTGCAGAGTCGTTGCTCTGGAAGGAACTGAGAAACCGGAGGTTCTTCGGGAAGAAATTTCTTCGACAGCATCAGATCGTTTTTTGTGTTGACGGCAGGCGTTCATTCTACATCGTCGATTTCTTCTGTCACGAATGCAAGCTCGTCGTTGAGGTCGATGGAAGTGCTCACGAAGGAAGAACGAATGAAGATAACTTACGAATGGAGATTCTTAACCGACTTGGACTCACCGTTGTCAGATATTTGAATGAAGAGGTTGAGAACGATTTACGGAGCGTGCTAAGAGAACTCAAAAAAGCGATCAAGATCTGACCACAAACTCTGATCTACCTTCCCCCTTCTCTGCATTGCAGAGAAGGGGGCCAGGGGGATGAGTCAGCCACAATCTGCCAACTCCACTTGAATTCCCTCCTCATACGAAACCTCGGTCCTACCCGCTACGCCGAAGCATGGGCCATGCAAAAGGAGGTCTGGAATCTCCGCCACGCCGGCCTGATTCCCGACACACTTCTGCTGACCGAGCATGAGCACGTGTACACGTTCGGCAAGTCCAGCGATGAGAACCATCTCTTGGCGTCGGAATCCGAGCTTCGAACGAACGGCGTGGATTGCTTTCATGTCGACCGCGGCGGTGACGTAACGTATCACGGCCCCGGCCAGCTCGTCGCCTATCCCATCTTCGACTTGAGCAGGCATCAGCCAGATATCCATCTCTATCTCCGAAATCTCGAAGAGGTTGTGATACGATCGATTGCAGACTTTGGCCTGCGCGGAGAAAGGGAGGATGGAATGACGGGAGTCTGGGTAGCGGGCGAGAAAATTGCGGCGATCGGGGTCAAAGTCAGCCGCTGGATCACGATGCACGGTTTCGCCCTCAACGTGAACACTGACCTCGGAATGTTCGACCGGATCATTCCCTGCGGAATTTTCCACAAAGGCGTGACGTCGGTCAGGAAATTGACCGGCGCAGAAATTCCGATGGATGATATCAAACAATCCGTCGTGCAACATTTCTGTTCTGTCTTCGGATTTGAAACTGCAACGGGCGATGTTCGGATGCAGCGGAATCCCGCAACCGGGTCGACGGAAGTAGTTCATTCATGAACGAATATTTTCACCAGCGAACGATTACCTGATGGCGAAGAGTCAGGCAGAGATGGCGACGACAGGGGTGAGCAGAGGATTGTTGACGAAGGCCGATCTCATCCGGGCCTACCGCAACATGCTTCTTGCGCGCCGGATCGATGAGAAGCATCTGATTCTCCTGAAGCAGGGGAAATCGTTCTTCCACATCGGCGGCTCAGGGCATGAAGCGATCCAGACTGCCGCGGCGCTCGCACTGCGCCCCGGACATGACTGGACGTTCGCCTACTACCGCGACCTTGCGTTCTCTCTGCAATTCGGGATCACCCCGGAAGAAATTTTTCTGGCCGCATTGCATCGCAATGATGACCCCAGCACCGGCGCGCGCCAGATGCCGGCGCACTACGGGAAGAAATCGATCCGCATGGTGACACAATCGAGTCCGACCGGCACGCAGTTCCTGCAGGCCGCCGGCGTCGCGCTCGCGTGCGAGAAGGAGAAGACGGACGAAGTCGTCTACGTGTCGTCAGGAGAAGGCGCGACGAGTGAGGGAGAATTCTTCGAAGCCCTCAATTGGTCTGCGCGGGAATCGCTTCCCATCATTTTCGTCGTCCAGGACAACAAGTACGCTATTTCTGTTCCGGTCACGCAGCAGACGGCCGGCGGGTCGGTCTTCGAGCTTGCGAAGGGATTTACCGGACTCGAACGCGTGCAATGCGACGGCACAAATTTCCCGGAAAGTCACGGCGTCATGCAACAGGCCGTCGCCCGGGCGAGAGGAGGGAATGGTCCGACGCTCGTGGTTGCAAACGTCGTCCGGCTCCTTGCGCATTCATCGTCCGACGACCAGTCAAAGTACCGGTCGAAAGAAGATTTGGAGCGGGACAAACGTCGCGACCCCGTTCCGCAAATGTCCAAATACCTCACCGAGCAGGGGTACCTCAGCGAGTCCGAGATATCAGAGATTTTGGAGGATGTCAGGAAAAGCGTCGACGCGGCCGCCGAATGGGCGGAATCTCAACCGCTTCCCGACGCCTCGACGGTCAAGGACCACGTCTACGGCACCGCGCACGAAAATCCCCCCAGGGATTTTGTCGAGCCGGCTCATGCGGGGAACAAGATCGTGATGGTCGACGCGATTAACCACGCGCTGCACGAGGAGATGGCGCGGAATCCGAAAATGCTGGTGTTCGGCGAAGACATCGCGGACGGAAAGGGAGGAGTATTCACGGCGACGAAAGGTCTTTCCACCAAATTCGAAAACCGCGCATTCAACTCGCCCCTTGCAGAAGCGAGTATCATCGGGGTCGCACTGGGCACTGCGCTTCGCGGATGGAAGCCGGTTCCCGAAGTCCAGTTCGGCGATTACCTCTGGCCCGGCTTCATGCAAATCCGTGATGAGTTATCGATGATGCGCTACCGGTCGAATAACACCTGGACCTGCCCGGTCATCATTCGCGTTCCCGTCGGCGCATACATTCACGGAGGACATTATCACAGCCAGAGCATCGAAGGAATTCTGGCCCACATCCCCGGGATTCGCCTCGCGATACCCTCAACAGCTGCAGATGCAAAGGGACTTCTCAAGGCCGCGATTCGCGGCGACGACCCGGTCATCTTCATGGAACACAAAGGTCTGTACCGCCAGGGCTACGCGTCGAGCCCGGAACCGGATGCCGACTATGTCCTGCCGTTCGGAATTGCGGCGATTCGCAGGGAAGGGTCCGACATCACGGTCGTCACGTACGGCGCCACGGTCCAGCAATCCCTCGAAGCTTCGCGCGTCATGGAATCGAGGGGCGTCGGCGTTGAAGTCATCGACCTCAGAACGTTGAATCCGCTCGATGATGAGACAATATTTTCATCCGTACGGAAGACCGGCAAGGCGCTCGTCGTTCACGAAGATACGATCACGGCGGGATTTGGGGCAGAGATCGTCGCGCGCATCGTCGCTCGGTGTTTCGAGGATCTCGACGGTCCGGTCATGCGCGTTGCGGCTCTCGATACTCCGGTACCGTACAGCCCGCCTCTGGAAGATGCAATGCTGCCGAACAAAGAAAAGATCGTCGCTGCTCTGACAGAACTTTCCGCATACTGAGGGTTGGATATGCAAGTCGATGTCGTGATGCCGAAAATGGGCGAGAGCATTCAGGAAGGTAAGATCATTCGCTGGGCGAAGAAGGTGGGGGAGAAAATTGCGAAGGATGAGACGATCCTCGAGATCAGCACGGACAAGGTCGATTCAGAAATCCCGTCTCCGGTTGCCGGGATTCTTGCGGCGATTATTGTGGCGGAACAGGAGACTGTGCCGGTCGGAACTGTTATTGCAAAGGTCGAGACCGACGCAAACGCATCCGTCCACGTGACAGCGGCGCCCGCTCTGCCTGACGCGGCTCCAGAACCGTCATCCCGCACATCTCAGCCCCCATTGCCGACGCCGTCGACTCCGTCCGTCTCCCGTCGCAACGGAGACTCGGACCGGTTCTACTCACCGCTTGTCCGGTCGATCGCGCAGAAGGAGGGAGTTTCGACTGACGAACTCAAACGTCTCGCGGGCTCCGGAATCAGCGGGCGAGTCACCAAAAATGACCTGCTCGCGTATCTGAAATCCCGCGGGAATCGACCGGTGCCCGCACAACGCGCCTCGATGGACTTCACTCTCCATCATGCCGACCCGGTCGCACTGGCGGCAAAGTATCCGCCTCCCAGATACGAGCTTCGTGCCATGGACAACGTTCAGCAGAAAATGGCGGAACACATGGTCCGGAGCGTCGCGACCTCTCCGCACGTACAGGCCATCGACGAGATCGATCTGACGGAGATCGTGAAGTTCCGGGACCGGACTGCGGAGTCGTTCGAGAAACGCGAGGGCTTCAAGCTTACGTTTACGCCGTTCTTCTTCGAAGCCGCAATCTCCGCCCTGAGGGAATTTCCGATCGTGAACAGCTCGGTCGAAGGCGACGTGGTCATCGTAAAAAAATTTGTGAACATCGGGATGGCCGTTGCGTCACCATCCGGCCTTCTGGTCCCCAACATCAAGAATGCGGACGGAATGAACTTCCTGGGAATCGCCCGGGCGATCAACGATCTGGCCGTGCGCACGAGAAACAAAAAGCTGAAACCGGAAGAAATTCAGGACGGAACGTTTTCGATCACGAACTACGGCGTATTTGGAAACATCATCGGGATTCCGATCATCAACCAGCCTCAAGTTGGTATTCTTGGTTTCGGGGCGATCAAGAAGCGCCCCGTGGTGGTGACGGATGAGGGAGGGAACGACACGGTCGCGATACGTTCGATGGTCTACGCGACGCTGTCGTTCGACCATCGGATCATCGACGGCGCAATCGGGGGCCAGTTCCTCGCAAAAGTAAAGGTGCTCCTTGAGGAGTTTGATTTTTCGAAAGTGAAATAATGGAATTTGTAATCGACGAAATACCGGCAACGGAGACGCCAAAGCCGCGGCGCCCGGAGTGGCTCAAAGCCCGGATTCCGGGGGGTGAAAACTACGCGCGTCTTGCGGACATTATGCGCACGAACAAGCTCCACACGGTGTGCGAAGAGGCGCGGTGTCCGAATATGGGAGAATGCTGGAACGCGGGAACGGCCACGTTCATGATCCTCGGCGATATTTGCACGCGGTCGTGCGGATTCTGCGCCGTGAAAACCGGCCGCCCGGATTACGGCCTCGATTGGGATGAGCCGCGTCGCGTCGCGGAAGCGGTTGCGCTCATGGGCATCCATCACGCAGTCATTACGTCGGTGAACCGGGACGAGCGCAAGGATGGAGGCGCGCCGATCTTTGCAGAGACGATTCGTCTGATCCGCGAGCGTGTACCATCGTGCCGTGTCGAAGTGCTGATACCTGATTTCAAAGGGTCGGAAGAAGCGCTCGTCAGCGTGCTGAATGCTCGTCCTGATATCCTGAATCATAACCTTGAAACCGTTCCGCGTCTGTATCGAACGGTTCGCCCGCAAGCAAACTACCGGCAGTCGCTTGAAGTGCTTGAGCGGTCCAAGAAGCGCGGATTTGTGACAAAGACCGGGATGATGCTGGGTATCGGCGAGAGGACGGAGGAGGTTCTCGAATCGATGCGCGATATCAGGACGACGAATTGCGATATCCTCACGCTTGGACAATATTTGCAGCCCACCAAGGACCATCTTCCCATCGACCGTTATGTGCATCCGGATGAGTTTAAGATGTTGAAAGCGGCAGGGCTCGCGATGGGTTTCGCCCACGTGGAGTCGGGCCCGCTCGTCCGCAGCTCGTACCACGCGGCCCAGCACGTGTAGTGGTCTTGCAGGGGTGGGCGTTTTTCTCCCCTCTCACCGACTGTTCCTCTCAGTTCATCGATGACTAACGTGGCACCTCGGGTCTCGAACGTCATGAAATTCGGAGGTTCTTCTCTCGCAACCCCCGAGCGGATTCGCGCCGCCTGCGCGGTTGTTCAGAAGTCTCCGGGCAGGCGGCGGATTGTTGTTGTTTCCGCGCTTCAGGGAGTCACGAATCAGCTTCTCGATGCGGCACGGTCGGCGGAGCGGGGAAGTGCGGAATTCCGGGCCCGGCATGATGCACTTGCACGCCGCCACCGAGATGCGCTCGCTGAACTCCACGGCGGACGTGCTCCGGCCGCGGCAACACAAGAGCTCGAGGCCATGCTCGCGGAATTGCGGGATTCGCTCCAGGGAATATTTCTCCTGCGCCAGGCCACTCCACGCGCGCTCGATTTGGCCGCAAGTTTTGGAGAAAGAATGTCCGCGGTGATTTTCACTTCCTGCCTTCGCAAGCGGCACCCGGCCGTATGGGTCGATTCGCGCGAAATTGTCCGCACCGACGACCGGTTCACGCGGGCGGGCGTGCTGTTCGAGAAAACCAACCACGCGATCCGCGAACGATTCAGGTCGATCTATGCGAAGAACCCTGCAAACATCATTCCGGTTGTTACGGGATTCCTTGGCTCCACCGAGGACGGGCGCACGACGACAATCGGCAGGAACGGATCGGATTACTCCGCAGCGATCATCGGAGCCGCGCTCCACGCGAGAGTGATCGAGATCTGGACGGATGTCGACGGCGTTCTGAGCGCAGACCCCGCCGTCGTGCCGGCCGCCTTCGTCATTCCGCGGATGTCGTACGAGGAAGCGATGGAGATGTCGTATTTTGGCGCGAAAGTACTTCATGCGTCGACGATCGCACCCGCCATCGCTGAACGGATACCCATCCGCATCAAAAACTCGTTGAATCCTTCAGCTCCCGGGACGCTGATTTCGGACGAGACGGGTAAATGGGTTGGTGTGGCGAAGGGAATATCCGCGGTGGACGACTGCACGCTCCTGACGCTGCGGGGGATGTCGATGGTGGGCGTGCCGGGGACCGCCGAACGATTGTTCCACGCTCTCGGTTCCCAGGGCGTGTCGGTCATCCTCATTTCGCAGGCCTCCTCCGAGCACACCATCTGCTTCGCAATTCGGGCGTCCGACGTTCCTGCCGCCCGGAGAGGCGTCGAGTCGGAATTCCGCAGGGAGCTTCGCTCGAAACTCACATCCCTGGACGAGAATCCCGGTCAAACAATCGTCGCTGTCGTGGGGGATGGGATGAAGGGGATGCCCGGAGTCTCCGGCAGGATCTTCCAGTCTCTCGGCCGGAATAATGTCAATGTCTCTGCCATTGCGCAAGGGGCGTCGGAACGAAACGTATCGCTCGTCGTCGACACGCGTCAGGCAACACGCGCCCTCAACGTCATCCACGAAGCGTTTTTCGAATCGAAGAGGAAACTCGGCGTTATTCTCATCGGCGTGGGCAATATCGGCGGTACGCTCCTTCGCCAGATTCATCATCAACGCGCATTTCTGGATTCCCTCGGCTTCGAGGTCAGGATCTGCGCGATTGCAAACAGCAAACGGTTCCTGATTCAACCCTCCGGCATCGATACCGGGACATGGAGAGAATCACTCCAGCGTTCCGGCCGGCGAATGGTGTCGAACGATTTTCTTCGGGCGATCGGCGATCTTGACCTGACAAACGGCGTCATCGTCGACTGCACGGCGAGTTCCCACATCGTCGACCTGTATGAAGATTTCATCCGGATGAATTTGCATATCGTCACCCCGAACAAAAAAGCAAACGTCCTTCCATGGAGACGATACAAACGGATGACCGACCTCATGCGCAGTCGTCAGAAATATTTCCTGTACGAAGCGAATGTCGGGGCCGGCCTTCCCATTATATCCACGCTGAACGACTTGATCGCCAGCGGAGATCAGATCGTTCGCGTTGAAGGGATTTTCTCCGGAACGCTGAGCCATCTGTTCAATCAATACAATGGGGAGCAACCTTTCAGCACGCTCGTGCAGGAAGCGCTCGAGCTCGGATATACCGAACCGGACCCCCGCGAAGACCTTTCCGGCCGGGATGTCGCGCGGAAACTTCTCATCCTGGCAAGACAGATCGGCCTGAAAATGGAATTGAGCGGCATTCGTGTTCAAAATCTGGTGCCGCGCTTTCTTCAAAAGGGGAAGCTGGGGATAAACTTCTTTGCACGATATGCGACGCACGACGGGGCGATGAAAAAAAGGTTCGAGGCGGCGCGAAAGCATGGAGCGGTCCTCCGGTATGTGGGAATTCTTGAAGGCAATGCCGCTCAGGCGGGGATCAGGGAAATTCCGGAGAATCATCTTTTTGCGACGGCGAAAGGGAGTGATAACGTCATTGCATTCACAACCCATCGGTACGCTCGAACTCCGCTTGTCGTTCAGGGCCCCGGAGCCGGCGCCGACGTCGCGGCGATGGGAGTCTTCTCCGACCTTCTCAAGTTGCTCCACTACCTACCGCACTGAGGCGACTGCGGCGGCACTCCGGAGGTCTCGCCGATCGATTGAACCCCTTGGAAAACCGAAGAGTGAAAATCTTTGCGCCCGCGACCATCGCCAATCTCGGCTCGGGCTTCGACGTCCTCGGGATAGCGATCGACGCCCCCGGCGATATTGTGACGGCGGAACGGACCCGGGAGCCGGGGCTGTCTTTCCGGACGCGTTCGAGATTTGAAAGCGTCCCCGCCGAGCCGAAGAACAACGTCGCGGCCCATGTTGCCTCGCTCTTCCTGCAGGAGACCAAGCCGCAGTTCGGAGTGAAAATGTTGCTGGACAAGAAAATGCCGATAGGGTCGGGTCTCGGGAGTTCGGCGGCCAGCAGCGTCGCATCCGTCGTTGCGGTGAACAAACTCCTGCCGCGGCCGCTCCACAAGAAGGATTTGCTCCGATTCGCTGTCGAGGGGGAACGAATGGCATCCGGGGCTCCGCACGCGGACAACGCAGCTCCTTCACTTCTTGGCGGCGCATGCCTCATCCGAAGTTACGAACCGCTCGACGTCGTCCCCATCCCGGTCAGGAATACGCTCATCTGGGTTGTCGTTCATCCCCAGATCGTTGTGCGGACGGAGGAAGCAAGAAACATCCTTCCACGGGCGATCACTCTCCGCACAGCAGTCTATCAGTGGGGAAACATCAGCGGGTTGACGATCGGCCTTGCTTCCGGCGACCCGACCCTTGTCGGGAAGTGTGTGGAGGATGCAATTGCAGAGCCGGTTCGCGCCAACCTCATCCCCGGCTTTCGCGAGGTGAAACGGGATGCCCTGCGCGCCGGCGCTTACGGCTGTTCGATCTCGGGGTCTGGCCCATCGGTCTTCGCAGTTGCGGATTCATTTTCGTCGGGCCGTCGCATCGCCGCATCCATGCAGAAAGCGTTCCGACGCGCCGCGGGCATTCGCAGCGAGGCGTACATCTCTTTGATCAACAAAAAAGGAGCTGTCGTGATTCCGGAGCGGAGATCGTGAAATACTCCAGCACGGGAGGCACGTCAGCCCCGGTTTCCTTTCGCGAAGCCCTCTTCGCGGGACTCGCTCCGGATGGGGGTCTGTACATTCCTGATTCGATTCCACGACTCTCAGCGGACTTCATTGCCGGGCTTTCGCGTCAATCACTCCACACAATCGGAAGGGAAGTCCTGGCGCTCTTCATCGACGACCTCGATCGGGAAGCGCTGGCGTCGATCCTTCATGAAGCATGGACGTTTCCCGTCCCCCTCCGACCCCTGGAGCGCGACATCGACCTTCTCGAGTTGTTTCATGGACCGACATTCGCGTTCAAGGATCTGGGCGCTCAGTTCCTGGCGAGGACGCTCTCGAGATATCTTCGACGCGAGCAACGGAAGGCAACGGTAATTGTCGCGACTTCGGGAGATACGGGAAGCGCGGTCGCGCTTGGTTTTCACAATGTCCCCAATGTCGTTGTCTGTGTCCTGTATCCGTCGGGCCGAATCAGCCGGCTTCAGGAGCAACAGATGACGACTCTCGGCGGCAATGTTCACGCAATCGAGGTCGATGGGTCGTTTGATGACTGCCAACGTCTCGTGAAGCAAGCGCTCGCGGATGAGGAAGTCGTCTCGTCCTGCCATCTGACGACTGCAAATTCGATCAATATCGGCCGGCTCATACCGCAGGTGGTTTATTACATTTGGGCGATCGCGCAAAGGGATGCCGGCGGACATGAAAGCGGCAAGCAGCCGCCGACATTCGTCGTTCCGAGCGGTAACTTCGGAAACCTGACGGCGGGCCTGTACGCAAGAGCCCTTGGAGTCCCGGTGGGACGCCTGGTCGGGGCGACCAATGCGAACGACGTCGTTCCCGAGTACCTGCGGACGGGAAAATTCCGGCCGCGACATTCCGTGACGACGTATTCCAACGCGATGGATGTGGGAAACCCCAGCAACGTCGCGCGGATCATCTCCTTTTTCGATTCGAAATGGGAGGTGATGAAGTCTCGGGTGGAAGCGGAGGCCGTGTCGGACGCCGAGACGCTCGAGGAGATTCGGTTGACCCATCGGCGCACGGGTGTCGTCCTTGACCCGCACACAGCCGTGGGTGTGGCGGCAGCGCGAAGACTCAAGCCGTCAGAGCACGTCGTGGTCGTTGCAACTGCGCACCCGGCGAAATTCCCCGATGTGATCCGCAAAGCGCTTGGCGTTGACATCGCCCTTCCTCCGCAACTCGAGGAGGCGCTCCGCCGGAAGAAACGAAGCGTCAAGATGGATGCAGACTATTCGGCCCTCCGGCAGATTCTGAAAGAAGGTCAATTTTGAATATTCCCCGTTCACCGGAGGATAAATCCCCGGACGATGCGAGGATCTGTTCGGCCGATGTGAAGGTTCCATCCTTCATCACCCTCGGTCCCGTTTTTCCCTTGAATTTGCCGTAAATATTTGATTCCGTGATCTGAAGGTTTCCGTTCAAATCCCTCATGCAAGAAAATTACGTCAAGTGGCATACGCAGTACCTGAGCAGGGATTTCGAAATGCTTGTCTTCGGTCATGCGGGATACCCGGTCATCCTCTTTCCGACTTCCCTCGGCCGATACTACGAGAACAAGGATTTCAAGCTTGTCGAATCCGCCGCCCCTCTCGTTGACCGCGGGGTGGTCAAGATCTATTGTCCCGATGGCATCGACGGTCAGAGCTGGTACAACAAGAGTATCCATCCCGCCGACCGGGTTCGAACACACAACGGGTACGAGAACGTCATCGTGAATGACGTGATCGACCTCGCCCGGCGGGAAACCGGCGCGGCTCATGTCGCAGCGGCAGGCTGCAGCTTCGGCGGATACCACGCCGCAAATCTCGCGTTCCGCCATCCCGACCTCGTCCACTTTCTCATCAGCATGAGCGGCGCGTTCAACATCAAGCAATTTCTCGACTCGTATTACGACGACAACTGTTACTTCAATAATCCCCCCGATTATCTCCCCGGTCTGAACGACACGTGGTTTCTCGAGAGAATGCGGTCGATGGGCATCGTCCTGAACGCAGGCGAGACCGACCCGTGCTACGGAGAGAATCGGGAACTTTCCGATATTCTCCGCTCGAAAGGAATCGACCATTGGTTCGACGTGCGGCCCGGCTTCGGCCACGACTGGCCGTGGTGGAGGGATTCGTTCCCCGGCTATCTTTCGAGAATCATCGAGACGAGGCAATCATGAAAAAAATCGGCATCCTCTTCGGACAGGAGGATACATTTCCACAGGCGTTTGTCGAGCGTGTCAACTCAAAACAGGAGAAGGATATTTCGGCCGAGTTCGTGCGGATTGACAAGTGCATTCAGGGCGAAACTCCCGGATACGCCGTGATCATCGACCGAATTTCTCAGGATGTTCCCTTCTATCGGGCTGTGATGAAGAATGCGTCGATCACCGGCACGGTGGTGGTGAACAATCCATTCTGGTGGAGCGCCGACGATAAATTTTTTAACAATGCTCTTGCGGTGAAACTCGGCGTCGCCGTCCCGCGCACCGTCATCCTTCCATCCAACCAGCATCCGCCCGACACGAACGAACGATCCTTCCGGAACCTCGCGTATCCGCTCGACTGGGACGGCATCTTCCGGTACGTGGGCTTCCCGGCGTATTTCAAGCCCTTTGCCGGCGGAGGGTGGAAACACGTTTACCGGCTGACCAACAAGGAGGAGTTCTTCGAGAAATATCATCAGACCGGTCAGCTCGTGATGATGCTCCAGGAAGAGATCAATTTCTCTGAGTACTTCCGTTGCTACTGCATCGGCGGAAGGGACGTACGGGTTATGCGGTACGACCCGCGCGAGCCCCATCATCTTCGATATGTCCAGAGTCCTGCGCCTGTCGAAGCGAAGATGCTCGAGAGGGTCGAATCAAGCGTATTGACGTTGAATCAGGCACTGGGATACGATTTCAATACGGTTGAACTGGCCGTGCGCGAGGGGGTCCCGTACGCGATCGACTTTTGCAATCCGGCGCCCGATGCGGACCTTCATTCCGTCGGCCGGGACAATTTCGAATGGGTCGTCGAAGCTGCTGCCCGGCTGGCGATTCGTCTGGCGAAGGCACAAAAAGACAACGGCAACAATCTCACGTGGGGGTCGTTCGTGAAGAGCGGCGCCGGACGAAAGTTGACAAACCAAAAAGTTGAATAAGAGCGATCTCTAGAATGGATTTCGTCATGCTGAACGCGGTTCGGCATCTCATCTTCGCCTCAAATCGGACCCTGAAACTCAGCCAGAGGCTGATGGGCCTTCGGCCCAAAGCTCAGGGTGACGGAAGCTCTCATTGGGTGGGCCTCGCATCATGAAAGACGGCACAACGCGATGAGCACGCAGGGACTCTTCACTCTCGGGATCGAAGAGGAATTCCAGATCATCGACCCGGAGAGCAGGGAACTCCGGTCGCACATCGAGCAGATTATTCAGGAGGGGAAGGTCGTACTCCGCGAGCATGTGAAGCCGGAGTTCCACCAGTCGGTGGTTGAAGTCGGCACGAACGTGTGCGCCAATATCCGGGAGGCGCGGTCGGAAGTCATTCGCCTCAGAAGCCAGATCGCCTCGGTCGCACGAAAAAGCGGAATGCGCATCGCGGCGGCGGGCACTCATCCCTTCTCTCATTGGGTGGACCAAAAAATCACGGAAAGCCCGCGCTACCGCGAACTGCTCGAAGACATGCAGCAAGTCGCACGCGCGAACCTCATCTTTGGCCTGCACGTGCACGTCGGCATCCCGGACAAGGAGCTCGCGGTCCAGATCATGAACACCGCCCGATACTTTCTCCCGCACATTTTCGCTCTTTCAACGAATTCTCCGTTCTGGCTCGGCCGCGACACCGGATACAAATCCTACCGCATCAAGGTGTTCGAGAATTACCCGCGCACCGGGATTCCGGATTATTTTCAGAGCTACGCGGAATACGAATCGTACATCAATCTTCTCGTCAAAACCCATTGCATCGACAACGCCAAGAAGATCTGGTGGGACATCCGCATCCATCCTCTTTTCGACACGCTCGAGTTCCGGATCTGCGATGAACCCATGCTGGTCGACGAAACGATCGCCCTGGCCGCGCTCATTCAATGCGTCGTTGCCAAGCTCCATCGCCTGATCTCCCGGAACCTCGGTTTTCGGTTGTATCGCCGCATCTTGCTCAACGAGAACCGCCACCGCGCTGCGCGCTATGGAATCGAGGGAAAGCTCATCGACTTCGGCAAGCAGGCGGAAGTCGATACCCGGTCATTGGTCGGTGAGCTGTTGGAATTTGTGGAGGACGTGTGCGATGAGTTGGGTTGCCGGGAGGAATTGAAACATATCGGAAAGATTCTTGCGGGGGGAACCGGGGCTGACCGGCAACTGCGCGTGTGGAAGGAGTCGAAGGATTTGAAGAAGGTGGTTGATTACGTCATTGATCAAACACACACCGGGTTGGGCAAATCGGGTTAGCGTCCGCCTTCTGTCATTGCGAGCGCTCTCTGCGAAGCAATCTGATATCCTGAGAGGGCCGGACAGATGCCTGATGGGGGAAATCGGATTGCTTCGTCCCGTCCAAGAACGACGTGACTCGCAATGACGCGAACATTCTCTTGGCATTCCTAATGTCTTATCCTTCTCCCATAGACTATGGCAATTATCACTAAAGAGATCCAGTTCGACGCATCGCTCACGGAAGGGGCTCGGAACGCCATCCATACCTGCCTTCGTGTCCGGCCGAACGAACGCGTGACGATCATTACAGATGAGTCGACGCGGGAGATTGCTGAGTCCCTCGCCCGGCAGGTGGATGAGGTCGGCGCGAAGCGGACCATGTTTGTCCTGGAGGAGTTCGCCCGCCGCCCTCTCAAGGACATGCCGCTGCAAATCCTCGAAGACCTTGCGCTGTCAAACGTGAGCATCTTTGCAGCACAGGCGTTGACGGGCGAACTCGGCTCCCGCATTCAGATGACTGCCGTGGTGAACAAGCATCGCATTCGCCACGCCCACATGGTGAACATAAATAAACAGATCATGGTGGAAGGGATGCGGGCGAACTTTGAAGAGATCGACCGGCATAGCACGGTACTTGTCGAGAAGGCGCGAAAAGCCAGGACGATCCGTGTGCGGTCGAAGGCGGGGACGGATATGGTCGCGGAATTCGCGCCCCACCTTCGATGGCTGAAGACCAGCGGAATCATCTCGCCGGACAAATGGGGCAATCTTCCGGGGGGTGAGATCTTCACCGCTCCCAACAACGTCAACGGTACGTTCGTGGTCGACGGTGTTGTGGGGGATTATCTGTGTCAGAAGTACGGAGAGCTTTCGGCCACACCGCTCCGGATCGAGATACGCGACAACCGGATCGCCCGGCTTTCGTGCTCCAACCAGAACCTTCTGGACGATTTCACCGCCTACACATCGACCGACGAGAACAGCAACCGCGTAGGGGAGTTTGCGGTCGGGACAAATACGGCGGTGAAGCATGTCATCGGGCACATCCTTCAGGATGAAAAACTGCCCGGCGTGCACATTGCGTTCGGCCATCCGTATGCCGAGCATACGGGCCAGAATTGGATCTCGACGACCCACATCGATTGTGTCGGCCGGGAAGTCGACGTGTGGATGGATGAGGAGAAGATCATGGAAAAAGGGAAGTTTCTCGTCTAGCCCCAAGCGTCGACCTTCAGGCCGACGCTGGTCCGAAGAATTCACCCTCAAGGGTGGCGGCAGAGCAGCGCCGTTCGATGTATCAGGCAGCCTATCACCTCGATGGTTCCCGAACTTCGCAAGAAATTCAACGCCGAATTTACCGATAAGGCCTACCGCGCCTTTGTTCAGGAACTAGACACAACCTACAGGTATCCTCTCGACTTCCGCGTCTCCGAGACACCGCTTTTCCTTTCCGAAGAAATCACGCGGGAGCTCATCTCGGCGGGCGATTTGATCCTCGCGACGCTGCAATCAAAAGAATTCACCTCGCATGCCTCAACCGCGGTTCCGCCGGCATGGAATGTTCCTCGCGAGACCGCTCATCCCGCGTTCCTGCAACTGGATTTCGCGATCTGTCAGAATGACTCCGGCGAATTTTCT
>DATJYV010000053.1:0-2614 GCA_035499415.1 Bacteroidota bacterium | reverse complement strand
GGATTCGTGTAGCAAAAGTGCGGCACGCGGCCGGCTTCGTTTTCCGCGGAAGTACTCACCTCCACACGGACGTATCCGGTGAGGTCCTTGGGTGTGCGCATCGACCTGAAAAGAGAGAAGGCGCCATGACCGTCGTATCGGGCAACGACCTGCTCCGAGCTCCCGCCGATACTGCCGCTGAACACCGTAACGGTCTGGATCGGCCCATACTCCCGCGTCGAAACTGCATGAATGTCCAACGCAATGCTCCGCCCGCGCTGCGATGTCCCGAGTGCGGTTTGGGATCGATCGCGCGGCCTCGTCAAATTGGCGACCGGCCCGTCCGAAATGATGCATGCCCCCCGGCGTAGTGCCTGCAGGATTCCCGCTTCTGTCTTCGAGCCCGTAAATATGCCTGTACGCATCACCCCAAACATCTGGTCGCCCCGTTCGACAATCGAGAAAAAGGGGATTCCGATTTGCCGGAAGCGATTGAAATTTCCGTGGGCGTCGTTGCCCGCTATCGTAACCGCTTTACGGCCCTCAAGGAGCAGTCGGATCCAGGTCCGGTACCCATCCCGGAAACCTTCGTCCCGCTTCCCGTTCGCAAACTGGATGCCTCGCAGCCGATTCAGTCTGAGGTCATCTTCCCCCCATTCACCCCTCCCGAGCAGAAGTCTCTGAATCATCGGCACCGGCTCTCTCGCATGAGCCGCGAAAGCGACGGTCTGCGGTTCCATACGTTCGAGCACTTCCTGCGCAGAGTGCTCGCTCCTCGTGCGAAGCCATTGTTCTGCGCCATCCCCTGAACCGGGCGTGAAGCGTTTCGCCCCGAGGAGCAGAAGATGCACATTCCTGCCGCGAGTGTTCCGACAGGTCACCTCTTCTCCACGAACGATGACCGGTCCGGGTATTCCGTTCAGGCGTGAAATGGCAGCCTGCAGGTCCTTCCATTTCGGCGTCGCCGGGTCATTCACGAGATACGATGCGATGCTGTCGTCCAGGTCATACGAATGATCCGTCGCGCAGAAAAAAGAGAGCCCCAGGGACCCCGCGAGACTGCGGCTTGCTTCGAGCGGCGACCCGAATTCAACCTGGTCGCTCGTTCGCTCCGTGTGCGCGTGACACTCTCCGAGCAAAAGGCCCGGCAATCGGGGAAGCGGGTCCTTTGACACATAGACGCGGAGCGGCTTGTGCGACGACGTACGATGATTGTCGTTTCGGTACGATTTTTTCTTGCCGTCTCTTGCAATCCTCATCCGCACGTCAACCTCGACCCACCCGGTTTGGTCGCGGAGCACGACTTCAAAGACACGCCACCAGAACTGCCGCCGGAGCTCGACGGGTTTGCCCAGAAGATCCTTGTCCTGAAGGATTCTCCCATCCTTCCGTATCTGGACATCGACTGATTCGAGAATTGTCGGAAAATTGTCGGCGTCCTTTACAAAAACAAGAATGGGGAGTTTCGACCCCGGTTCAATCCGGTGAGGCGCGTCGGCGATGATCTCGGGTTCGCTCTTTCGCAGGAAGCTGATAAAGTAAGGAAACCGGTAATGCGTCTCGGCGTAAAGGAGGGGCGGAAGGAAAAAAGTTGCCGGGATCAAAACGTCCTCCCTTTCCATCGAATGCGCCTTCCCGCAAGAACGAGGAAGGGAAGGATGAGCGTATAGACGATGAAATAACATTCAAAAGCGAAGAACGACCGGAGCTTACCCATACGATGGATTTTCGAGAGCACCGCCCGGAGAAACATCCAATCTGAGATCGACTTGAGGAAAAAGAGGAGAGTAAAGGAGACGAAATTGGTTGTCGTCAAAAACTGCAGGAGGAAGCAATCGACCGCGAACGTCAAGGCCATGATCACAAATCCCGCCGGTCGCATATTGAGCCCACCGCGTCCCCAACGCTGTTTCTGACTCAAAACACTCTTCCAGTCGTTACATGGTTTGCTCACGACGAGGACTTCGTCGTCGACGGGGTAGAGATACTGCCACCTTCCGCTCCGGGCGATCGCCTGGACCAGCGTGTAATCCTCCGTCACGCTGAAGGGAAGACCCCGATAACCTCCCACCTCATCGTACGCCGACCGGCGGAACGAAAGATTGTTTCCGATGCTTCCGAGCGGAACTCCCATCGCGGCCCCGGATGCCGCGACGCCCAGGATGTAGGCCCAGTCGAGCGACTGCATGCGTTGGAAGGCGCTTGTCCCCGACTGAACCGTCACCCCGCCGACAAGCCCGACGCCCGGGCCGTACCGCGCCGCCGTCTTTTCGACCCACGTTTCCGGAACGACACAGTCGGCGTCGGTGATGAGGATGACTTCTCCGCGCGCCCGGTCGATCCCTTGCGCGAGCGCGTTCGTCTTTCCGCGCACCGTGTCGGAGGGTTCCACGTCGTACGCTCGAATGCTTCGACATCGGGATGCGTACTCTCTGCAGATCGCCCCGGTCCGGTCGGCGGAATCGTCATTCATCACAATCACTTCAAATTTCTCCCGGTCGTACGATTGACGGAGGATTGAGTCAAGGCACGCGGCGATGTTCTCCTCTTCGTCCCGCGCCGCAACGACCACCGATACGAATGGCGAGAAGGACCCGACGGTGTCGCGCAAACGGCCGAGACCCCACCGGTAGAT
>DATJYV010000052.1:0-15084 GCA_035499415.1 Bacteroidota bacterium | reverse complement strand
CCGCTGAAACCCTCCTGTTCGTATCCGTACAAATTCCTTTGCGGTTGCGGCGTCGCCTTCAAGCTCGTCCATGCCCTCGTCCTGCATACGTCTCTCGGAAGCCGTCTCGGAACCGACGCCCAGACATTCCTCGCCCAATCGCTTCAATACGTCGCCCTTGCAACGGTTGCCGACATCGTTCCTCTCACATTCGAGAACCGCTCAATGGTGAAGCTCGGGATGGAGGCGATCAACTTCGACCCGATTCCGGGGATTCGGGCCCTCATCGATACGTCCGGCCTGAAGCCCCAGCGCATTGCGACCGGCCAGGTGGTTTTCGTACTCGCCCCGCGAATCAACGCCGTCGGGCGGCTCGGCGATGCCATGCGCGCCGTCCGGCTCCTCACGAGCGATTCATACGGCGAGGCGCTGACTCTTGCGCAGGTGCTCGAAGATGAAAACATGCAACGGAGAAAAATCGACGAGGAAACGTTCATGCAGGCTCAGCAAACCGTCGATGCAGAACTGGCGGCCGAAGATACCTGCATCGTCCTCCACCGCGACACCTGGCATCCGGGGGTGATCGGCATCGTCGCATCGCGGCTCGTTGAGCGCTACTATCGCCCCGTCGTGCTCATGACCACCGTCGACGGCGTCGCCAAAGGTTCCGCGCGGAGCGTCTCCGGTTTCAACATCTACGAAGCGTTGAAGCAGTGTCAGCCATCGCTCATTCAGTTCGGCGGCCACAAGTACGCCGCCGGGCTGACCGTCGCAATCGACAAGCTCGCCGAGTTCAAGAGCGCCTTCCACGCGGTGACCGACCGCGAGCTTACGCGCGAAATGCTGACGCCCGAGATCCGAATCGACGCGGAAATGCACGTCTCCGAGATCTCGCCGACCTTCATACGCACGCTGGGTAAGTTCGCCCCATTCGGCCCCGAGAACATGCGACCCGTTTTTGCGACGCGCAACGTCGATGTCGTCGGGTCTCCACGCATCGTCGGAAAGGACCATTTGAAATTCAAGGTCCGGAGCAGCGGGCATGTTGTCGACGCGATCGGATTCGGCCTCGGTCGACTCATGGACCGGGTCCAGCCGGGCCGCAAAGGGCTCGACCTGGCGTTCTCGCTCGACGAGGGGGAATACGGCGGGCAGCTTGTCCCGCAGCTGAAAATTCGGGATTTGAAATAGACGGGAGAAGCGCCATGTCGGGCCACAGCAAATGGGCAACAATCAAACGCAAGAAGGCGGTGACGGATGCGCGCCGCGGAAAAATGTTCACGCAGATCATCAAGGAAATCACGATCGCCGCAAAACTCGGCGGCGGACATCCGGAAGGAAACCCGCGCCTGAGGATGGCAATCGACAAGGCGAAAGAGCATAACATGCCGGCCGACAATGTCAAAAGGGCGGTCATGAAGGGAACGGGCGAACTGCCCGGCGTGAATTACGAAGATGTCGTGTACGAGGCGTACGGACCCGGAGGAGTCGCAATGATCATCGAGGCCGTGACCGACAACAAGATCCGTACGGTCTCGGAGGTGCGCCATGCCCTCGAGCACCATCACGGCAAGCTGGCTTCCGCGGGGTCGGTCGCGTTTCAGTTTCACCGCAAGGGGCTGGTGATCATCCCCAGGTCTGCGGTCGCAGAGGACGACCTCATGAACGTCGCTCTCGAAGCCGGCGCGGACGATTTGAAGGTCGATGACGATTCGTTCACCGTCGTCTGTCCGCCGGATAATTACGAGGCCGTGAGGAAGGCCATCCTCGACCGGGGCATACGGATTGAATCTTCGGAAATCCATCTGGTCCCCGACAACACCGTCCATCTTGAGGGGAAGGAGGCGGAGGGAATGGTCAAGCTCATGGAAGCGATTGAAGACCATGATGACATCCAGCACGTGTTCGCGAACTTCGAAATTGACGACAAGGTTCTTGCGGGACTCGCAGGAAGCGCATGACCGGGGACCGTCGAGTTCCAGCCGCCTCCTCCATCGACCATCACTCCCGACGGCATGATCATCCTCGGCGTTGACCCGGGAACTCTTACCACGGGATTCAGTATCGTGGAGTTTTCCCGGGGTCGGACAACACTCCTCGCCTGCGACGTCATCCGCAACCGTTCCAGCCGCTCCATGCCCCTGCGGCTCAAGACGATCTACGATGCGCTCTGCGACGCCATCGACCGATACCGGCCCGATGAATTCGCGATCGAAACAGCGTTTTACGGCAAGAATGCGCAGTCGGCGTTGAAGCTCGGCCACGCGCGGGGCGTATCCATCCTCGCGGCTGTCAATCGACAACTCCCCACCGCAGAATATTCGCCGCGGGAAGTCAAGAAAGCCGTCGTGGGCAACGGGGCTGCTTCAAAAGAACAGGTCCGGTATATGCTGAAATCGCGGATGCAGCTCGCCACGCTTCCGAAACTGTTCGACGCCACGGACGCCCTCGCCGTTGCGCTCTGCCATCTCCAACGCACCACGGAGCGGAGATCCGACGGCCGCACAAAACGCTCCGGGAGCTGGAAGGCATTCGCCGTCAATAATCCGGAACGGGTTATCCGACAAAAATGATCGCATCGATAACGGGTATCCTTCTCGCAAAATCGCCGACAGAAGTGACGGTCGACGTGAACGGCGTTGGTTACGCATTGAGGATTTCCCTCTCGACATTCGAAACAATCGGGCCTGTCGGCTCGAGCGTGCATCTGTTCTCGCATCTGCAAGTACGGGAAGACGCGCTTCAATTGTACGGATTCGCGTCCGAGGCCGAGCGGTCGATGTTCCGGCTTCTGTTAACGGTGAGCGGGGTCGGACCGCGGACCGCCCAGACTATCCTCTCGGGGGGCCCGGTCGACCGGCTCGAGGCGGGGATCACTTCCGGCGATGTCGCATCCCTCACCCGCATCCCGGGCGTTGGGAAAAAAATCGCGGAGCGCATCGTGGTGGAATTGCGGGACAAGGTCGCAGAGCTCGGTATAAAATCCGGCGACAGCGGGCACAGTGGCGAATCCGTCGATCGGACTCAGGCACTGCTCGCGCTTACGTCCCTGGGCTACGCGAGAGCTTCGGCGGAGAAGGCAGTCCGGTCGGCGTTCGAAGACCTTCGGGACAAATCGCCGACGATCGAGGACCTCGTCAAACGCTCGCTGATGTACGTTTCGAAGCACGAATAGAAGAACCTCCCTCTCGTACACCAGGTTTGGCCCCCGGCTTCAGCTCCATCTCTCCGCTCCGCCTTGCTATTCAGACCCGTTCTTGGTAATTTCTCGCCATGAGAAATTCGGACGTTACGCGCCCCGAACGCCTCGAGACGGAGTACGATCTCGACCAGGCGCTTCGGCCGACGTCCATCGAAGAATTTGTCGGTCAGCCGAAGCTCGTAGAGAATCTCAAAGTCTTCATCGCCGCCGCCCGCGGCAGGCATGAAGCCCTCGACCACGTCCTCCTGACCGGCCCTCCCGGTCTCGGCAAAACGACCCTCTCCCACATCGTCTCCCACGAAATGGGAACGCGATTGGTGAGCACGTCGGGTCCGGCCCTCGAAAAACCGGGGGACCTTGCAGGCATCCTCACTTCCCTCGACCAGTCCGAAGTCCTCTTCATCGACGAGATCCACCGCGTCCCTCCCCGCATCGAAGAATATCTCTACTCAGCCATGGAGGATTTCCGCGTCGATATCGTCATCGACACCGGTCCGGGAGCACGAACCGTCCAGCTTGGGCTCAAGCCGTTCACGCTCGTTGGAGCGACCACGCGGGCCGGGCTGTTAAGCGCTCCCCTTCGGTCCCGGTTTGGCATCACGGGCCGTCTCGATTATTACGAAAGCACCGACCTCCGGAAAATTCTGAAACGCTCCTCGGGCATTCTTGGCATGCCCTATGAGAACGACGCCCTCGAGGAGCTCTCAACCCGCTCCCGCGGCACGCCCCGGATTGCCAACAGACTGCTCAAGCGCTGCCGTGACTTCGCGGAGGCCGACCCCCAGCTCGCGCATCACCGCGGCATGCTGACACGCGAAGTCGCCGTCCACGCACTTCGAGCGCTTGAAGTCGATTCGCACGGGCTGGACGAGATGGACAAACGTATCCTCCGAACCATCATTGAGAAACATGCCGGCGGCCCCGTCGGCTTGAGCACTCTCGCCGTTTCTGTCGGCGAAGAGCCCGGCACTCTCGAAGAAGTGTATGAACCGTATCTGATCCAGGAGGGGTTCCTGAGCCGGACGCCGCGCGGCCGGGAGGCGACGCCGCAAGCGTTCGCGCACTTCGGCCTTCCCAGGACGGGTCACTCCAATTCCCAGCCGTCCCTCGAGCTGGGCTGACGAAACGTTCATCAAACACGCAGGGTTTTCCATGGCGACCGACAACGACCTCCGATCCATCCAGGAAGCGCGCGACCTTGTGAACGCCGCGAAGGAGGCACAGCTTGCCTTCCGCAAGTTCTCCCAGCAACAGGTCGACGCCATCGTGCACGCGATGGTCGAGGCCGGATTCGCCGCCGCCGAAAAGCTCGGGATCCTGGCGCACGAAGAAACCGGGTTCGGCAACACGGCCGACAAGAGGAAGAAGAACGAGTTCGCCACGCGCCGTGTCTGGGAGTCGATCAAGGACTTGAAGACGGTCGGCGTCATCAACGAGGACCAGGAAAAGAAGATCATCGAAATTGCCGAGCCGATGGGGGTGGTGGCCGCGCTGATCCCTTCCACAAATCCGACCTCCACGGTCATGTTCAAGGCAATTATTTCGGTTAAAGCGAGGAACGGGTTCGTTGCAAGCCCGCACCCGAAAGCCGTTCATTCAACGCTCGAAGCAACGCGCGTCGTTGCGCAGGCCGCGGAATCGTCCGGAGCACCCAAGGGTCTGATTGCCTGCATGTCCGTCCCGACCGTCGAGGGAACGAATGAGCTGATGAAACACAAGAAGACGGCGGTCATCCTTGCGACGGGTTCGAACCCGATGGTGCGCGCTGCATACAGCGCGGGAAAACCGGCGTACGGCGTCGGCTCGGGCAATGTCCCGGCGTTCATTGAGCGGACCGCAAACGTCCGGAAGGCCGTTGCCGATATTGTGTCCGGCAAGATGTTCGACTGGGGGGTCCTCTGCTCCACGGAGTCGGGCGTCGTCGTGGATGAGCCGGTAAAAAAACTCGCGGTCGAAGAATTCAAGAAGCTTGGCGCATACTTCGCATCCCCCGAAGAAAAGGAACGGCTGGGCAGAACAATGTTCGACGCGCGCGGAGCGATCAACCCGCAGATCGTGGGAAAGCCGCCGAGGTTCATCGCGGAAAAGGCAGGGTTCGAAGTTCCTCACGACACGAGCTGCATCATCGTCGAGCTTCCCGCAGTCGGCCGCGACTATCCCCTCTCGCGCGAAAAGCTGTCCCCCGTTCTTTCCATGTTCACGGTCAACGGCTATCATGAGGGTTGCGACCGCTGCGTCGAAATGCTCGAGTTCGGCGGGATCGGCCATACGATGGTCATCCACTCAACCGACTCGGACGTCATCCTCAAGTTCGGGCTCGAGAAGCCGGCATTTCGCGTGCTCGTCAATACTCAGGCGGCGCTCGGAGCCGTGGGGTATACGAATGAACTTCTTCCCTCAATGACCCTCGGCCCGGGGACGTTTGGCGGGTCGATTATCTCGGAAAACGTATCGGCAAAACATCTCATTAATATCAAACGACTTGCGTTTGAAACGAGGCCCATCAATCCCCCGGAAAAATTTGCAGACCGAACGGCGCCGGCCGCGAAAAAGGATTTGCCCAAAGCGACGATCTACCGCATCGCACCCACCGGACGTTCCTGGATGGATGAAATAGATGAAAGGATTCGGCTTAAAGCCGGAAACGTTTTGCAAAAGGCCGAACCTGCCGGACCTCACGCCGAGGAGCGGAAACCTTCAGACCCTCATTCCCTCCCAACACAAGACAAGCCCGTCTCTTTCGGGAGCGGGATTTCGGCAGAACAGATCGACCAGATCGTCAAAGACTTCAAAAAATGAAGGGTGAGGAATTCAGGCAATTCGTTCCATGGAAGAGCATGAAATGGCACGAACTTTGTAGGTGTGGATAACTTTTGTTCGGGATTTGATCTCCGCGGTATTGCACCTCGGGAACCTTCCCCGTAGATTTAATCGTTCCAAGTCGTCATCTCCCACCGTTCAATTTTAGCCTTACGCGAGCAGCTCATGCAAAAGTCCCCCGTTGCATCCGCCCCGTCCAGCGACCGTTCCACGATCTCCGGATCAGCTTCATCATCCTCACCGGTCCCCGGTTCGCGCGTCGATTCCTCCTCGACTGAACCCCGACACGTTGAGGTTTCCGTATCGCGAGGCCGTCGGCGATTGTCCTGGATCGATTCGACCAACGAGATGATGCTTGAGCGTCGAAAGATCACCCGGCGACATTCGATCTTCTCAAAGCAAAACCTCGAAAAAAAGGGACCGACAACGCCCTGATTTCTTCGCTCGCTCTCCACGGCCTGCATACGTCCCGCGCAAGCCGGAAAAAACTCCCACGCCCGTTCTACACCCGCTCCGCCCTTCTTGTTGCCCCGTCTCTCATCGGCAAGTACCTGATACGATCAGTCCGGGGCAGAGTTCTCATCGGAATGATCGTCGAAACGGAGGCCTATCTTCCCCACGACGCCGCAAGTCACGCGTTCCGCGGCGAAACACAACGCAATAGAGTGATGTTTCGGCGCGGCGGATACCTCTACGTCTATTTCACCTACGGCATGCATCACTGCGCAAACGTCGTCACCGGGAAGGCGGGAGCCGGCGAGGCCGTGTTGATCCGTGCGGCGGAACCTGTTGAAGGGATTGAAATAATGATAAAGAATCGGCATACTTCGGGACAGATGGGGAGATCGACCCGTCCGCGTATGCATTCGCGACAACCCTTCGCTGCACCCGAACGCAATCTGACAAACGGCCCTGCGCGGCTGTGTGAAGCATTCGGATTGACGCGGAAGCAGGACGGAGAAGACCTCACCGGCAAAAATATTTTCATCGGGAAGGGGAAGAAAATCCACCGATCGTCACTCGGACGATCGACGCGCATTGGAATTCGATTGGGGAAGAAGAAACGATGGAGATTTTTTCTGAAAGGAAATCCGTGGGTGTCGCGAAAGCCCCACGGCTAGATCCTTCACGTCGGAGTCCGGGCTGAGAACAGCCGTTGCGCCGGCGCCAACTTCATTTCCATGCCGGCTCCTCCGCCCCGTTTATCCCACCGCGAACGCTGCTCCGATGGCTCAGAAGACCCGTATGCGACCAGGTGTGTGCCTGCCGGTATTTGCCCTGCTCGCGTCGCACGCCGCGGGCAAGCCGGACATGGACTCTCTCTCTTCCCGTCCCATCGTCCGGGCCTCGCGCATCTCTCATCCCATCACCATCGATGGCATTCTTTCCGAGCAGGAGTGGCAGCAGCCCGGCATCACACAATTCACCCAGCGGAATCCGGACGAGGGTTCCCCTCCAACCCAGAAGACCGAGGTCTGGGTCGCCTTCGACGATGCCGCATTGTACGTTGCGGCGCGCATGTACGACACATCTCCCGATTCCATTGTCTCCCGCATCGGACGACGCGACGACATCATCAGCGCCGATTGGTTTTATGTTTCGCTTGACCCGTATCACGACCGGCGGACCGGATTTTATTTCGGCGTCGATCCGGGCGGGGCGATTCAGGATGGAACGAACTACAACGACGAAGAGACCGACAACACGTGGGACGGAATCTGGGAAGTCGCCGCGAACATCGACAGTCTCGGCTGGACCGCCGAATTCCGGATTCCGTTCTCACAGCTTCGATTCCCCACTCTGGATGAGTACGTGTGGGGAATCAATTTCGAGCGACTCATCAACCGGCGGAACGAGGAGGATTATTTTGTGATGGTCCCGAAAAAAGAGAGCGGCGCAGTCTCCCGGTACGCGGACCTTGTCGGGATCCGCGAGATTCACCCTCCTCCGCGGCTCGAGGTCCTTCCGTACTTCGTTTCCAGCGAAACCTACACGAACGACTTTACGGCGGGGGATCCGTTCAATTCCGGTTCGAAGGCAAATGCCAACATCGGCGGCGACGTCAAGGTCGGCATTGGGAGCAACATGACGGTCAACGGGACGATCAATCCGGATTTCGGACAGGTCGAAGTCGACCCGGCAGTCGTGAATCTCACCGAGTATCAAACGTACTTCGACGAGAAGCGCCCGTTCTTCGTTGAGGGGTCGAGCATTTTTTCATTCGGCCACGGAGGCCTGAACAACCGGTGGGGATTCAACTGGTCAGACCCCATATTTTTCTACAGCAGGAGAATCGGCAGACCGCCCGAAGGCCTGCCCCAGCACGTCGGCTTTGACGACATCCCGGACAAGACGACGATCATCGCCGCCGCAAAGCTGACGGGCAAATTGTCGGAAGGGTGGTCGATCGGAAGTGTGCATGCGATTACGGCACAGGAAGATGCGCGCGTTCAGGATTCCCTGGGAAACCGGTACACCGATATTGTCGAACCCCTCACCTCCTACAACGTCGTCCGGGCGCTTCGCGTCTTCAATGACGGGGCGCAGGGAATCGGATTCATCGGCACCGCTGCATTCCGCGACTTGAACCAATCGTATCTCGCGAACGGCTTCAGCAACCGCGCCTATTGCCTCGGGGTCGACGGCTGGACGAATCTCGACGCCGACCGGATGTGGGTACTTTCCAACTACGCCGCCGTGTCGCGCATCGAGGGCTCGGCCGCACAGATGCTGAACGTACAGCAATCTGCCGTTCATTATTATCAGGAGCCGGACGCTTCGTTTCTCGGACTCGACAGCAACGCCACCTCAATGTCCGGCTACGTCATCCGGAGCATGCTCAACAAGCAGAAGGGGAATTGGAAATTCAACGGGGCCGTTGGAGTGATGTCGCCCGGGTTCGAGACAAACGACCTCGGCTTTCTGTATCAGGCCAACGAAATCAACGCACATGCCGTCGTGGGATATCAATGGTACGAGCCGGACGGACTTTTCCGACTGAAAGGTATCAATGTTGCCACCTACAGGGTGTATGACTTCGGCGGCAACAGAGTCGGAGACGGATATTACATGTTTGCCAGCGGCCAATTCATGAACTACTGGAATGCCGACGCAAACGCATCGTATCTTCCGCCGCAGCTGGACAATACACAGTCGCACGGCGGACCTCTCATGGCCTCGCTGTACGAAGGATATAACGGAGGGGCCGACCTCTCAACGGACTCGCGAAAGGAATACGTTTATAGCGCGGGAATTTTTGGGGCCACGAAGCGCGGACGCAGGCGTTGGACGACGAATGCAGGAGTTGAATGGAAGCCGGGTAACGGGATCAGACTGAGCGTCGCGCCGTACTTCGACCACGACATCACCGACCCACAATGGGTGACCACCGTCGCCGACCCGCTTGCAACGCAGACATACGGTATGCGATATGTGTTCTCGGCAATCGAGCAGAAAGAGTTTGGCGCGAGCGTCCGCCTCGACTGGACCTTTTCGCCGAAGCTGACGCTCCAGCTGTTCCTTCAGCCGCTCATTTCTGTCGGGAGATACTATAACTACGAAGAATTTCTCAAGCCCCGAACGCTGGATTTTACGCTGTATGGAACCAACGGCTCGACGATCACTTCCTCCGGCGGGGTGTTCACCGTCGACCCGGACGGGCCCGGACCTGCAACGGCGTTCGCGTTCGCCGACCCGGATTTCAATTATAAATCACTCAGGGGAAATGCTGTGCTTCGGTGGGAGTACCTACCCGGCTCGACGATTTATTTCGCCTGGACTCTGAACAGGACAAACCTCATAAACCCGGGGGATTTCAATTTCCAGCGAGATTTCGGAGATCTTTTTGGCGGAATGTGGGAGAATGTGTTTCTGGTAAAGATTTCGTATTGGCTGAATCCTTGACGGCTCGCGCAGATGAGAAGCTCCTTCCCATTTGGCTCATCACTTCTTTAGCACGTCCTGCAAATAACTTCCCGTAACGGATTCCTTGTTTTTCGCGACCTGCTCGGGCGTTCCCTCTGCGATAATTCGCCCCCCGTTATCTCCCCCGTCCGGACCGAGGTCGATGACCCAATCGGCCGTTTTCACTACATCGAGATTGTGCTCAATGATGACGACCGTGTTCCCGCGATCAACAAGCGCGTCGAGCACACTGAGCAGCATCCGGATATCCTCGAAATGGAGTCCGGTCGTCGGTTCGTCAAGAATATACAGCGTTTTTCCGGTTCCGATCTTCGAAAGTTCGGTTGACAGCTTAACGCGTTGGGCTTCTCCTCCCGAGAGCGTCGTCGCCTGCTGGCCGAGCCGGATATATCCGAGTCCAACGTCATGCAGCGTCTGCAGGTGCCGCTTGATACGCGGAAGCTCGTTGAACAGGTCGATCGCATCGTCCACGGTCATCTCTAAAACATCCGCGATCGATTTCCCTTTGTACAAGACTTCCAGCGTTTCGCGGTTATACCTCTTCCCGTTGCACACGTCGCATAGGACGTACACGTCGGGAAGAAAATTCATCTCGATCTTCCGCACGCCGTCCCCTTCGCAGTTCTCGCACCTTCCCCCCTTCACATTAAAGCTGAACCGTCCCGCCTTGTAGCCGCGGATCTGCGCCTCCGGAAGCTGCGTGAAGAGGTCACGGATCGGCGCAAACAGACCGGTGTACGTTGCCGGATTCGACCGCGGCGTTCGTCCGATCGGCGACTGGTCGATGTCGATCACCTTATCCAGATGCTCCAATCCGGCGACCGACTTGTACGTGAGTGGTATCATCTTCGTTTTATAGAAGGTGCGGGACAGGATCGGGAAAAGGGTTTCGTTTACGAGGGTTGATTTCCCCGAACCGCTCACGCCGGTGACGCAAACCATCGTGCCGAGGGGAATCTTCATCGTCACGTTTTTGAGATTGTTCCCTTGCGCCCCCGTCAGGACCAACTGTTTTCCGTTTCCCTTCCGCCGCTTCTCCGGAACGGCGATATGCTTCATGCCCATCAGGTAGAGCGCCGTGAGCGATTCCGCCGAGCCGTTTCCCGGTTTCTTCCCTCCGTTCCCGTGCTTCACCAGCTCGCGCGGACTGCCCCCTATAACCAGGCGCCCGCCGTGTTCGCCCGCGCCCGGACCCAGATCGACGACGTAATCGGCGCTCTCGATCATTTCCTTGTCGTGTTCAACGACGATGACGCTGTTGCCGAGGTCGCGGAGTGCCTTCAGCGAATCAATCAGTTTGCGGTTATCGCGCGGGTGCAGGCCGATGCTCGGTTCGTCCAGGATGTAAAGCACGCCGACGAGCTGCGTCCCGATCTGCGTCGCAAGACGGATCCTTTGCCCTTCCCCGCCCGAAAGCGTCCGCGAAGGCCGGTCGATCGTCAGGTAGGTCAATCCCACATTCACCAGAAACTGAAGGCGCTCGCGAATCTCCTTGACGACCTGCCGCGCAATCTCTTCCTTCCGGGATGTGAGGGAGAGCTGTTCCACAAAACCGAGAGCGCGGTCGATGGAGAGCGAGACGACATCATGCATGTTCCACGCCTTTCCGGTCTTCTCATCCTCGACCTTCACCGCCAGACTTTCCTTTTTCAACCTGCCCCCGTTGCAGACGTCGCACCGGCTTGTTGACATGAAAGACTCGACCCAGCTCCGGATGTTGTTTGAACTCGTCTCGTCATAATAGCGCTGCATCATCTTGAGAAGCCCGTCGAACCGGTGTTTATAGACCGTCGTTCGCCCCGACTCATAAACGTACTCGACGTCCAGTTTTTCATCGCCGAGCCCATCGATGAGCGCTTCGCGCGCCCCGGCGCTCAGATCCTTGAGAGGCGTGTCGAAGTCGAATTTGAATTTCTTGGCCACCGCGCGAACCTGGCTGAACATCCATGTCGCACGCGGCTTGCCGAGCGCGGCAATTCCCGATTCGTTGATCGACTTGGAGTGGTCGGGCATGATGAGATTCATGTCGAACGCTTTGAGTTCTCCGAGTCCTTCACATCGGGGACAGTATCCGCCCGGAGAATTGAAGGAGAACGAGTTTGGTGCGGGGTCTTCGTAGCTGATGCCGCAGTACGAGCAGGAATATCTCTGGCTGAAGAGCTGGTCCGTGGTGCCGTCGTTGACGATGAGAACGCCTTCGCCGAATTTCAGCGCTACTTCGACTGAATCCGCGATTCTCGAACGAACTCCCTTTCGTGCTTCGATCCGGTCGACGACGATCTCGATATTGTGAAGCTTGTACCGGTCCACCTTCATCGCCTTTGTGATCGGGCGAACCTCCCCATCCACCCTCACACGTACAAATCCATCCTTCAGAATTTTTTCAAAGAGCTCGCGGTAATGCCCTTTTCGTCCCTTGACGACCGGAGCCAGGATCTGCAGCTTCGTTCCCGCCCGGTATGCCTCGATCGCGTCGATGATCTGGTCGACCGATTGGCGCTGGACTTTCCGGCCGCAGTTATAGCAGAATTGCGTTCCTACGCGCGCGAACAGAAGCCGGAGGTAGTCGTAGATTTCGGTCACCGTGCCGACCGTCGAGCGCGGGTTGGAGCTGACGGTTTTCTGTTCGATGGAGATGGATGGACTGAGGCCTTCGATCGAATCGACGTCGGGTCGCTCCATCATTTCCAGGAACTGCCGGGCATATGCCGAGAGACTTTCGACATAGCGCCTCTGGCCTTCGGCATAAATCGTGTCGAACGCGAGACTCGATTTGCCGGAGCCCGACAGCCCGGTGATGACTGTCAGCGCGTCGCGGGGAATATCGACGTCGATGTTCTTGAGGTTATGGACGCGGGCGCCCCGGACGATGATTGACGTTTCCTGCATGCGGATCAGTCGCGAAGAAAGGAATTACGAATCCGGTTTGAGAAGCGGCGTATCGATGCTCAATCGAGACAGGACGGATCTGCCGTCCCGGAGATCAAGCTCCTAATGCATGCGGCTTCGTTTGTTCAAGTATTCAAACAACGCCTTGTCAAAAGGCGTTTCGGTGTCAAGCTGGACATAGTCGATCGCGTTATCCCGGAACGCCTGCTTGTACGCGTCAAGAAATGCCTTCATCGATTCGCGGTACGCGGCGCGAATGTGCCACGGTTGGGTCGCGATCTCTTCGTTCGTTTCCATATCCCGAAAGATCGCGTCTCCCTCGAACGCAAACGAGCGTTCCTGCGGGTCGAGGACCTGCATGACGACGACCTCATTCCCCTTGTGGCGAAAATGTTTCAATGCGGAAAGGACCTGGGCCGGGTCGTCGAAGAGGTCGCTCAGGACAATAATAAGGCCGCGCCGCTTGAGTTGTTCGGCGATCCGGTGGAGGGATGCCGCAGTGCCCGTCCTGCCTCCGGCCTGTGTGAGCTCCAATTCCCGCAGAATCTGTTTCAGATAAAGTCTCGTGGCCCGGGGCGGAAGGCTCGTGCGAACGTGTTCGTCATAGACGGTCAGGCCGACGGCATCGCGCTGCTCCACCATCAAATAGGCAAGAGCGGCGGCGATGCTTGACGCATACTCCAGCTTTCGCATGTTCCTGCCGGAGGAAAAATCCATCGAGCGGCTTGCGTCGAGGAGGATGTACGATTTGAGGTTCGTCTCTTCTTCAAACTGTTTGATGTAGTAGCGGTCGGTCTTGCCGTACGCCTTCCAGTCGATGTATTTCATTTCGTCGCCTGGCAGGTACTGGCGATGCTCGGTGAACTCGACGCTGAACCCGTGGTACGGGCTTTTGTGGAGGCCGGTGATATACCCTTCGACCACCAGCCGGGCCCGCAGCTCCATGTTGGCGAGCTGCGCAACGACCTGGGGTTGAAGATATTTGACGGATTCGAACATGCCTCAGCGGCTCGAAAGAGGCTTCACTTGGCGCGCTTGCCGGAAACTTTGGGCTCGGATTTTTCGCTCAACGGTGTCGCTTCTTTGAGAAGCTCCGCGGGCTCCTTCCCGAGGTTGTTAAGTTCAAATTGCGCCGAAGAAATCATCGGGCTGGTGGGATAACGCCGGATGAATGCTTCGTACGCCGCACGGGCGGAGTCTACATTCTTCAGCTCGTTATTGTAGAGGTATCCGACCAGGAAGAGTGAGCTTGAAGCAGTCGCATGGTCCGGAAATTGCACGGCGACTTTTTTGTAGTATTCGATCGCCTTCGGCATGTCGCGCTTGTTCGTCTGGTAAATGCTCCCCTCCGCATACAACGCCTCCGGGACCAGCGGGCTGTTCGGATATGTGTCGACGAGCGACTGATAGTTCTCCAGGGCCTCGTCGAATTGGTCCCCCTTATGCGCCTCCACGGCGCGCTTGAAGTACTGGTCGTCTGTCGGCTTCGAGCACCCGGCAACAGCGACGACGAGGAGGACGGAGACGATATAGAGCTTCATGGAATCTCCCAAGTCATGGTTGACAGAGCGTCCTTTGGTCCCTGATGATATCAAATCAACCGGCGATAATCAACGAAGCTCAACGCTGGGTAGTGTCCTATTTCCAAGCAACAGTCACCCCGAACTTTGGGCCGAAAGCCCATCAGCCTCTGGCTGAGGTTCGGGGTCTGTGAACGTCAGATGCTGAAACGAGTTCAGCATGACGCTTCCTTAATACGTTGGAGCCCGCTGAATTGAGGACACTACTCAACGCTGCATGACCGCGCAAAAAAATCCGTCCGCCCCATCGCGATGGGGAAATGTCCGGATCGCAGGCATGGCCCCCGTTCCCGCCGCGTCGGACGCTTCCGGAGGCGGCACAATATTGAATTCGCGATGGAGCTCCAGGAATCTGCCCACCACATTCTCGTTTTCTTCGTCGAAGAGCGAACATGTGGCGTAGGCCAGGCGTCCTCCGGGCTTTACCAGAGTGGTGCACGCACTGAGAATGTCCAGCTGCTTCCGGCTCAGCTCAGTCACCATCTCCTCTGTGACGGACCACTTCATGCCCGGATTCCGCCTGATCGTTCCCGTCCCCGTGCACGGGGCGTCAACAAGAACAAGATCGAACGCGCCGTCGAAATCCGGACGCAGATCCTCCAGGGAAGTGACCGAGCGGGTGCGGATGTTGAATGCACCGGCCCGCCGCGCCCGCTTTCGCAGCTCTTCAATCCGGTATTTCTGAATGTC
>DATJYV010000051.1:0-7689 GCA_035499415.1 Bacteroidota bacterium | reverse complement strand
AGATTGGGAAGTGAGTTGGATTTCCCGCGCGCAACTCCGCTGGCGGATATATATGAGACCGCGAGCGGTTTCATCTTGAAACTGTACGTGCCCGGGGCTGAGAAGCAAGGTATTCGACTCGACCTGAAGCCCGGATTGCTTTCGGTTGCGTGTCAGGTAGCTTTCAAGCCAAACGGACAATCGCGGGTGATCCGGCAGGAACTCGGTCCGCGGACGTATCTCCGCCGATTTTCACTGGCGAACGGGCTTGATATAAGCAGAGTCGAAGCGGAGTTGGAGTTTGGTGTTTTGACAATCAAGATTCCCAAATCCACCGATTCATCGGTGCGAGAGATTCCAATCAACTGATAATCTTATCAAAGGAGAAACTACCATGACACTCATTCGATGGAACCCAACGCGAGACCTGACCGCCTGGTCACCGCAGTTTCACAATGTTCGGCGGGAGATGACCCGGGCGTTCGACAATTTCTTTCACGGCGACGTGGAAGACGACGGTTCATTCGGCCTCTCCCTGTGGACCCCTGCCGTAGACATCAAGGAGCAGGATGACGAGTATGTCGTGAACGTCGAGCTTCCCGGTGTCAAGAAGGACGAGGTCAAGATCACGATCGAATCGAACGTGCTGACGATCCGCGGCGAGAAGAAGGAGGAGAAGAATTCGAAGGAGGGGAACTACCAGAGAGTTGAACGCTCGTATGGTTCGTTCCAACGCTCGTTTACTCTTCCCTCGACTGTGAAGAGCGACAAGATCGAAGCCGCCTACAACGACGGAGTCTTGACGGTCACATTGCCAAAAGCAGAGGAAGCAAAACCGAAGCAGATTGAGGTGAAGGTGAAGTAAGGTTGCGGATGATTCTGCAGCCGAAAGAAGACGCGGTCGGGTTGCTGGTGGGAGAACCCGGCCGGCGCTCTTTATGCGGGTGCAACGTCGGACAGCCGGCGGGCGCCCGTCACACGAAAGTAAATCACAGAACGGCTTAAGCCGCTCGAACAAAGACGAAAGGATAATCCATGACAAAGCAAACAGGGAAAATCATCGGTATCGACCTCGGCACGACAAATTCCGTCGTGGCGGTAATGGAGGGGAACGACCCCGTGGTGATCGCGAACTCCGAGGGCGCCCGGACGACCCCGTCGGTCGTCGGATTTACGAAGGGCGGGGAGCGCCTTGTCGGTGCGGGTGCCAAGCGCCAGGCGGTGACCAATTCGCAGAACACCGTTTACTCGATCAAACGATTCATGGGCCGATTCTTCAACGAAGTGAACGAGGAGATGAAGCTCGTGCCGTACAAAGTTGTGAAGGGTGACAACAACACGGCGCGCGTCGAGGTGGGCGAACGTGTGTACTCTCCCCCCGAAATCTCGGCGATGATCCTGCAGAAAATGAAGCAGACTGCCGAGGACTATCTCGGCACGAAGGTAACCGATGCCGTCATTACCGTGCCCGCGTACTTTAACGACGCACAACGGCAGGCGACGAAGGAAGCGGGAGAGGTTGCCGGGCTGAACGTCCGGCGAATCGTGAACGAACCCACGGCGGCAGCCCTTGCGTACGGGCTGGACAAGAAGTCGAAGAACCTCAAAGTTGCGGTGTTCGACCTTGGCGGTGGAACGTTTGACATCTCGGTTCTTGAGCTCGGCGACGGTGTGTTCGAAGTCAAATCAACCAACGGCGACACGCATCTTGGCGGTGATAATTTCGACATGCGGGTGCTCGAGTACATTGCCGATGAATTCAAAAAGCAGGAGGGGATCGACCTGAGAAAAGATCCCATGGCACTCCAGCGGTTGCGGGAAGCGGCGGAGAAAGCGAAGATGGAGTTGTCGCAATTGATGCAGACGGAGATCAATCTCCCCTTTATTACTGCGACCGCGGACGGTCCGAAGCACCTGAACCTGACATTGACGCGCGCCAAGTTTGAGCAGTTGTGCGACGACCTCATTCAGCGTTGCGTCCCTCCCGTCGAAAAAGCCCTGAAAGATGCGAGCTTGAACCCGCGCGAAATCGATGAAGTGATCCTTGTCGGCGGCATGACGCGCGTTCCGCGCGTGCAACAACTGGTGAAGGATATATTCGGGAGGGAAGGACACAAAGGGGTCAATCCGGACGAAGTCGTTGCCGTCGGTGCCGCGATTCAGGGAGGCGTCCTCTCCGGCGACGTGACGGACGTACTGCTTCTCGACGTCACGCCCCTCACGCTCGGCATCGAAACGCTGGGCGGCGTGACGACGCCGATGATCCAGTCGAACACGACCATCCCGACGAAAAAGAGCGAGATATTCTCGACGGCGTCGGACAGCCAGCCGTCCGTCGAAATCCATGTGTTGCAGGGTGAGCGGCCGATGGCGCTCGACAACCGTTCCCTCGGACGGTTTCACCTTGACGGCATACCGCCTGCGCCGCGGGGCGTTCCACAAATCGAGGTGACGTTTGACATCGATGCAAACGGAATCCTCCATGTCTCGGCAAAGGACAAGGCGACGAACAAGGAACAAAGCATCCGAATAACTTCGTCCAGCGGTTTGAGCAAGGAAGAAGTCGAAAAGATGAAAACCGATGCGCAATCCCATGCTTCCGAAGACAAGAAGCGCAAGGACGACATCGAAACGAAGAACCAGGCGGACAACCTCGTCTTTCAGACGCGAAAGCAGTTGAAAGACCTCGGGGGCAAGATGGATACGGCCACGAAGGAAAAGGTCGAATCGGCGGCCGACGCTCTCGAGCAGGCCATCAAGAGCGCCAATATGTCCGACATCAAATCGAAAACCGAGGCGCTGAACAACGCATGGAACGACGCATCTTCCAAGTTGTATGAATCCGCCCGGGGACAACAGTCCGGCCCTCAGGCGGGTCCGCAGCCCGGCCCGCAGGAGCAGGATAAAAAGTCAGGCGGCGAGGGGGGGAAGAAGGTGGAGAATGCCGACTTCGAGGTCGTTGACGACAAGTAAGATTCAGTGACCTGTACCGTGGAGCTGCAGGCGGCAAAGCGGTCTGTCGCTTGCAGCTTCGCGCTGATGCGCGGAATGAAGGCAAACCATGAACTTTAATAAACTGACGATCAAGTCCCAGGAGGCACTCCAGAACGCTCAGGAGATTGCGACGAGTTACGGCAATCAATCGATCGAGCCGGAGCATCTTCTCGGGTCACTCATTCAGGACAGCGGAGGAGTCGTCCTCCCGCTTCTTCAAAAACTCGGGGCGAACGCAAACTTCCTCAAGATCAAAATCCTCGAGGCCATCGAAAAACTTCCGAAAGTTCAGGGAAGCGGACTCTCGAACCAACAGATGTCGCAGTCTCTCGCACGAGTCTTTGACGCCGCGCAGAAGGAAGCCGAAGAGCTCAAGGACGAGTACATCAGCACGGAACATCTCCTTCTCGCCGTTGTCGCGGAAAAATCTGCGGCATCCCGGCTCCTCGCGGACCAGGGAGTCACGAAGGACGGAATTTACAAAGCGCTCAAGGAAGTTCGCGGGACTCAACGCGTAACAGACCAGACTCCCGAAGAGAAGTATCAGGCGTTGCAGCGATTCAGCCGCGACCTGAACGACATGGCGCGAAAAGGGAAGTTGGACCCCGTGATCGGAAGAGAAGATGAGATTCGCCGGGTCCTCCAGGTGTTGTCCCGTCGAACGAAAAACAATCCGGTGCTCATTGGCGACCCGGGAGTGGGAAAAACGGCGATTGCAGAAGGCATTGCACAGCGCATCGTTCAGGGAGACGTTCCCGAAAACCTGAAGAGCAAGCGTATCATGGCACTCGACATGGGTGCCCTTGTTGCCGGCACAAGTTTTCGGGGTCAGTTTGAGGAGCGCATGAAGGCACTCCTCAAGGAAGTCACGGAATCCGACGGTGAAATCATTCTCTTTATCGACGAGCTGCATACGCTTGTCGGTGCGGGGGCTGCGCAGGGCTCGGTGGATGCGTCGAACATGCTCAAGCCGGCGCTTGCACGCGGCGATCTGCGGGCCATCGGTGCGACGACCATTGACGAGTATCGCAAGTACGTTGAAAAGGACCCGGCCCTCGAGCGTCGTTTTCAGTCGGTCTTGGTGGACGAGCCGAGCGTTGAGGACACAATATCCATCCTTCGCGGGTTGAAGGACCGCTACGAAGTTCACCACGGAGTTCGGATCACCGACAGCGCCATCATTGCAGCGGCTCAACTGAGCCACCGGTACATCGCCGATCGCTTTCTCCCCGACAAAGCCATCGACCTCGTCGATGAATCCGCGTCGAAGCTCCGCATTGAGATCGACTCGATGCCGGAGGAACTCGATTCGCTGGAACGCCGCGTCCAACAGCTGGAAATCGAGAGGGAAGCGGTGAAGCGTGAGTTTACCGCGGACTACCTCGACCGTCAAGGCAGGAATGCGAATCAGACCCGCCTCGCGGAGCTTGAGAAGGAACTGGCGGAGCTCAATCAAAAAAGGTCCGAGCTCAAAGCACACTGGCAGCTCGAAAAAGAGCTTATCCAATCGATCCGGACGATGAAAGAGGAAATAGACCGGGCCAGGAACGAAGCCGAGCAGCAGGAGCGCGCGGGGAACCTCGGCCGCGTTGCCGAACTTCGTTACGGAACCGTCGTGAATCTTGAAAAGAGAGTAAAGGAAGCGACTGCGAAGCTCCGCGATGTCCAGAAGGACAAGAAAATGCTCAAGGAAGAAGTCGATGCCGAGGACATTGCGGAAATCGTTGCAAAATGGACCGGAATACCCGTCCAACGCATGCTGGAAAGCGAACGGACAATTCTTCTGAAGCTCGAAGACCGGATCCACGAGCGGCTTGTGGATCAGGAGGACGCTGTCCGCGCGGTGGCGGACGCAATTCGCCGCAGCCGGGCGGGCCTGCAGGACGAGCGCCGTCCCATCGGCTCCTTCATCTTTCTCGGAAGCACGGGTGTCGGAAAGACCGAGCTCGCGAAAGCGCTCGCCGAGTTTCTCCTGAACGATGAAAATGCAGTGGTACGCGTCGACATGAGCGAGTACATGGAGAAATTCTCCGTCTCGCGGCTCATCGGTGCGCCGCCGGGTTACGTGGGGTACGAAGAGGGGGGACAGCTGACCGAGGCCGTGCGCCGGAGACCATATTCGGTCGTCCTGCTGGACGAGATCGAAAAGGCACATCCGGAAGTGTTCAACGTCCTCCTCCAGCTTCTCGACGAGGGCCGATTGACTGACGGCAAAGGGCGGACCGTGAATTTTCGGAATTCGCTTATTATCATGACATCCAACATCGGGTCGCATCTTGTGCAGGAACGGATGGAGACGATGACAGAAGAGAATCGGGATGAGGTGATGCGCGAGCTCCGTGTCCGGCTGTTCGAATTGCTCAAGCAATCGATCCGCCCCGAGTTCCTTAACCGGATCGACGACATCATACTTTTCAAGCCGCTGACGATGGAAGAGATCGTCCAGATCGTTGCGCTTCAGCTGAATCGCGTACGGAAAACCCTTGAAAGAAAAGGCATCTCCCTCGACTATGCGGACGAAGTGAAGGAGTGGCTGGCCAAGATGGGATACGACGCGAGCTTCGGCGCGCGCCCCCTCAAACGGGTGATCCAAAAACATGTCGTGAACGCTCTCTCCGAGAGGATTCTTTCGGGGACGATCGGAGACGGCGATTCAATCTATCTCACCGTCAATGACCGCGGCGGGATGGACTTTGAAGTCAGGGCAAAATCCATTCCTGTGAAAGCGTAAGTTCTCGAACATTCCGCAAGGGCAGCTCTTCAAGAGAAGGGCTGCCTTTCTTTTTGAACCCCCTCTCTTTTCTCCGTATCTTGCTTCATGCTGCTCGCTTCATTGCTTGGCCACACGACCGAACTGCTTGCGACGATACGCAGCTCATCGAAGCCCGCCGACAGCCTGATCGATCAGTACTTTCGTAAACGGAAGTACCTCGGCTCGCACGACCGAAAGTTTATCGCTGAGACCACGTACGGCACTCTCCGCCACTGGCGCTTGTGTGAATGGCTTGTGGGAGATCGCGCCGGCCATGTGAGTGCGCACGAAAAACTGCTCCTCACCGTTGCGGCCTATCTTACCTCGGTCGATAAGTCCACGCGGCCGACGCTCGAAGCTCTCCTGCCGCGGGAACGGAGCCCGCAGCTTGCCGGCGCACTCTCCGACCTGCTCGCGTCCGCAGACCGCCCGCTTGGAACGAACGGCCGGTCGAATCTCGAGCATGTTGCTCTGCAATATTCTTTTCCGGATTGGATGGTTGACCGATTCTTCAGACGATTCGGCGAACCAGAGGCGGCGGAACTTTGCGCATCCCTCAATCAGCCCGCGCCACTCTTCATCCGCGTGAACACGCTGAAGACCTCGGTTTCCGAATGCAGGGAAAAGCTCGCGCAGGAAGGGGTTGAGACTCTCCCATGTGCGCAAATCCCCTTTGCGCTCACACTCAAGAAGCGAATCAATGTCTTTGCACTCAGGACCTTCAAAGACGGGTTCTTCGAGGTTCAGGATGTCGGCAGTCAGCTTATCCCGTTTCTGCTCGACCCAAAGCCGACGGCGAAAATTCTCGACGCGTGCGCGGGTGCAGGCGGTAAATCGCTTGAGTTCGCGGCCTTGATGAAAAACCGGGGCGAAATTGTGGCCGTCGACATTCAGAAATACCGGATTGAAGAGCTGCGAAAGCGGGCGCGGCGGGCCGGTGCATTCAACATCCGCACCCGCTCGGTCACTTCCCTGGAGGATCTGCGTCCGGATTTCGACGGCGCGTTCGATCTTGTTCTTGTCGACGCCCCGTGCACGGGGACGGGAACGATCAGGCGGAATCCGGGCATGAAGTGGTCCGTCACCGAGGAGATGGTGACTGAGCTGAGCCGGAAGCAGCTGGACATTCTCAGTGCGTGCACCACTCTGGTAAAGCCCGGAGGACGCCTGGCCTACGCCACATGTTCGCTCTTCGACGAAGAAAACGAGGATGTGGTGGGCAGATTCCTGGAGCTCCATCGCGAATTCAATATTGTGCCGCCTCCGGAAGCATCCGGCGCGGCGGGAACGGGGGCCATGCCCGCGCTCCGGACATTTCCCCATCGCGATGGAGCGGACGGATTTTTTTGCGCGGTCATGCAGCGTTGAGTAGTGTCCTCAATTCAGCGGGCTCCAACGTATTAAGGATGCGTCATGCTGAACTCGTTTCAGCATCTGACGTTCACAGACTCCGAACCTCAGCCAGAGGCTGATGGGCCTTCGGCCCAAAGTTCGGCGTGACGGTTGCTTGGAAATAGGACGCTACCCAGCGTTGAGCTTCGTTGATCATCGCCGGTTGATTTGATATCATCAGGGACCAAAAGACGCTCTGCCAACCATGACTCGGGAGATTCCATGAAGTTCTATATCGTTTCCGTCCTCCTCGTCGTCGCTGCTGCCGGGTGCTCGAAGCCGACAGACGACCAGTACTTCAAGCGCGCCGTGGAGGCGCATAAGGGGGACCAATTCGACGAGGCCCTGGAGAACTATCAATCGCTCGTCGACACATATCCGAACAGCCCGCTGGTCCCGGAGGCGTTGTATGCGGAAGGGAGCATTTACCAGACGAACAAGCGTGACATGCCGAAGGCGATCGAGTACTACAAAAAAGTCGCCGTGCAATTTCCGGACCATGCGACTGCTTCAAGCTCACTCTTCCTGGTCGGATACCTCTACAATAACGAGCTGAAGAATGTAGACTCCGC
>DATJYV010000050.1:0-9829 GCA_035499415.1 Bacteroidota bacterium | reverse complement strand
CCCGGAAGTTCGAGGCGCCGTTGACGTTTCCCCCCGCAAGCAGAAATGTCACCTGAAACTGGTCCCCGACCCCGACTTTGTTCTGGTCGACGGAGGCCGTGAGAGTGGCGTCCTGAGCGAATACCGCGTTTCCCGCGATAGCTACACAGACGATGGCCAACCAAATTCTGCGCATGATTTCCTGCAATGACGAGCTAAGAATTTTCCAACCTTGACACCGACGCAGACACCCGCTTCTTCTCGCGTCGTCGTGAACGGCAACGCTTATCCGAAGAAAGCGTCCTGCATGATGCCGAACCCACGTAATCCGATGTCCAGACGTACCGCTTTCTTCATCGGACGTTCAAGACAAGCTGTCCGGCGAACTGCGGACCCACTTGCACGCTTCGCGTTTCGGCGGGCACGTTGCTGATCGCCGACAGCCGCATTCCCTCTACCAATCCTTCTCCACCCGGACCTTCACCGGTTCGCGTTTCTGCAGTTTTTTCTGAACCTGCTTCTCGTTGTTCCTCAGAGCTTCGAGAATCCTCTCGGCTTCCTGCTTCGGCATCTGATTTTTTCTTTGAATCTCTTCCTGACGCTGCTGCTCCTTATTTTGCGGCCGGTTCTGCGGCTGATTTTGCTGCTGTTGCTGCTGATTCTGTTGTTGGTTCTGCTGATTCTGCTTGTTCTGCTGCTTCTGTTGTTGCTGTTGTTTCATCTTCTCCCGCGCCATTTCGAGATTGTAACGCGCATCCTCGTCATCCGGATTCAATCTCAGCGCCTGCTTGTACGCCTGGATACAGTCGGGATACTTGCCGGCCCGGTAGAGCGAATTGCCGATGTTATAAAGTGCGGCGGATTTCTCTTCCTTGGACGTCCCTTCCGCGGCGGAAGTTTGAAACTGTCGGATTGCCTCGTCAAACCGCTGCTGCTTGTACTGCGCGTTGCCCAGGTCGAAAACCGCCTGCGGGGATTTCTGGTTCTGCTCGAGCGCTTTCTTGTACTCCACTTCCGCGTCGTCGTATCTTCCTTTTCCATACACGCGGTTTCCCTCTTTGATGAGGGAGTGTACCGTCTGCCCGTCGGCCGTGACCGTCAGAGCAAGCAGGAGGGCCGCGACCGAACCGAATATCGGCACGAACCGTTTCAACGCCGCAACGATTTTTCCTTTGCGCTCTCCGATCAGAGATTCGGCCATCAGGAAGAGGATCGCAGCGACCAGCGGATACTGATAGCGCGACTCGTATCCGCTTACCTGCTTCGACGAGAATTCTGTTTTTTGAAGCGATTCGAGCTCCTTGAAGACATCGTCGATTTCGTTCCCGCCGCTCGTCGCGCGCCGGTAGGATCCTCCGGTCGATGATGCTATTTGTTGAAGAGCCGATTCATCCAGCTTTGTGACGACGATCGAGCCCGCGCGGTCGTGCTTGAAGTCGACCCTCTCGCCTGCGTCGTTGTAAATCGGAATCGGTCCGCCGTCGGGCGTCCCCATACCGATCGTATAAACACGGACTCCTGCATTCTTCGCGTCGTCGACCGCGCTTTGCACATCTCCCTCCGTATTCTCTCCGTCGCTCACCACGATGATCGCCTTCTGCGTCGGAAGGTCTTTCGAGAACGACTTCAGCGCGAGGTCGATCGCGCTCCCGATCATCGTCCCCGGGATGGGGACTGCATCGACGTCCACCGTCGAGATGAAAAGGTCCGCGGCCGAATAGTCGGAGGTCAGGGGAAACTGGACGAACGCATCGCCCGCGAAGACCACCAGGCCCACGCGGTCCCCCGCAAGCTTGCTGAGCAGACTCGATACATCGCGCTTCGCTTTTTCGAGCCGGCTCGGCTTGATGTCTTCCGCCTTCATGCTGAGGGAAACGTCGAGCGCCACGAAGAGGTCGATTCCCTGCCTTTTTATCTCCTCGAGCCTCGTTCCTTCCTGCGGGTTTGCTACGGCAAGGATCAGGCAGGAGAGACTCAGGAGGATCAGCGTTTGCTTCATACCGTTTTTTGCGCCGCTCCACTCGCGCGTCAAATCCTTCGCGAGCACACTGCCCGCAAACCGCGCGAGAAGACGATGCTTCCAGCGGTTGAGAAAGACAAACGCCACGCCCAGCACCGGGACGGCGAGGAGGTACCAAAGGAATTCAGGATGAGCAAAGCGGAGCATAAATGAGCGGTCAGCGTTCAGCGATCAGCGATTAGTGATTTGAGCGAAGCTTCTTCATAAGACCCGAGAGCATTTTTTTTACTTCAACGACATTCTCGTTCAATGGCGCATAAATCGAAGGGCTTAGGTATTGTAGCTCACAGCTCAGTTGCAATTGGTATTCGAGTTCGGACGTGGAGCCCATCGCCATCTGCAAGAATCGTCGCAAGTCTGCATCGCTCCCCCGGCCGCAACCTTCAGCAATGTTTATTGGGACCGACGAGGCAGCAGTTCTCATCTGCCTCGTCATGCCATAGATTTCTTCCGACGGAAAGTGTTTCGTGCACTTATAAACGTCAAGAACCACTTTGTGGGCTTTTTGCCACACCTGCAGATTTCTGAAATCTTTCATAGAATTCCCCCCAGTTAAAGTTTCAGTGATATCCCGCTGACCACTGACTGCTGACAGCTGATAGCTTCCTCATGGTATCTTCCGCAAAACTGTGCCTTCCAATGCAATTCCGAGTATAACTGCTGCAATCCCCGCCGTCAGCCACACGTCGAACAGCTCCGCGTATTTTTTGTATGCCGTCACCTCGATCTTTGTTTTCTCCAACTGGTCGATGTCCTTATAGATTGCCTTCAATGTCCTGTTGTCGGTAGCACGGAAAAATTTTGCGCCGGTCATCTCGGAGACGGTGCTCAGCGTTTTCTCGTCAAGGTCGGCGGGAATCATTTGACGCCGGATTCCGAACGGGGTTGGCACCGGATACGGCGCCTCCCCCTGCGCACCCACGCCGATGGTGTAAACGCGAATGTTGTATGTCGCCGCCACCTTCGCCGCCGTGAGGGGGTCGATCTCTCCCCTGTTGTTCACGCCGTCCGTGAGCAGGATCATCACCTTGCTGCGTGCCTTGCTGTCTTTCAGACGGTTGACGCCGTTTGCAATCGCCATGCCGATCGCGGTTCCATCGACCACCATTCCGTTCTTCACCTGCTGAAGGAGGCTTTTCAGGACGGGATAGTCGGTCGTCAGGGGACATTGCGTGAAGCTTTCGCCCGAAAATATCACGAGGCCGATCCGGTCGTTCTGCCGGCCGTCGATAAAATCCGAAGCGACCTGCTTTGCAGCTTCGATCCTGTTGGGCGAAAAATCTTCGGCCAGCATGCTTCCCGAAATATCCAGCAGAAGCACGATGTCGATCCCTTCCGTCGTGAGGTTCTGCTTGTTGGAGATGGACTGCGGGCGCGCCAGGGCCACGATGAGAAAAGCGAGCGCTGCCATGCGGGACGCAAAGGGGACGAATCGGGCGCGTTCCTTGAGCGTGGGACGAATCCCGTCAAACGGCTGGAGTGATGAAAACCGCAGTTCCCCGACCAGCGCGCGGTTCTTCCACCAGCGGTACGCGACAAGCGCCGGCACGAGGAGAAGGAGCCACAGAAAGCCGGGGTTGGCGAAATTGTCAGCGAACATCCACCGTCTCCCGGTCCTTTTCTTCTTCCACGGTTTTTGGCGGCGGAATCATGCCGCGCACGATCCCGTAGGCCCACCGCATTTCGTCCTCATGCTCTGCAGGGGAAGGTTCATACTTTGCAAACTTTACCAGGTCTGCGGTGGTAAAGAACGATTGCAGGTCCTTCCACATTTTTTTTGCTTCGGGAATCGCCTTCATCTGCTCGAGAATTTCGTCGGACGTCAGTTCCAGGGCGATAATATTCCACCGGCGTTCGAAGAATGCCCGGATGATGTCCGTAACCTCGGAATAGTATTGCTTGACCCTCCCCTGTTGCCACAGTTTTTTCTCTTCAACGAGGCGCAGGGCAAGAAGCGCCTGCTTGTGCGGAGAAACCACAACCGCAGGCGGGGGCGGCTCCCCTTTTCGTTTCCGTTTCTTTCGATAATAATAATAGCCCCATGCTGCCGCACCGAGAAGGATTGCGGCGACGATGTACGGGAGAGCGTCCTCAAATTTGAACGGAGAGTCGACGGGCGGTTTGATGTCCTTGATCTCCCCCTGGGCATTCACCGTAACGCCGCGGACGGTGATGGCGACCGGGTTCGATGATGCGGCATGCAGGGTCGGATCTCCGTGCAGACGATAACGGAACGGGAGGGGCGGGATCGCAATGTTGCCGGAGTCAAGCGTCATCAGTTGAACGGTCCAGCGGGGTTCGTTCCCCTCGCGATGAATCCCGACCACCTCAAACTGCTGAACGCTGTCGCCGATGTCCGGAGCGATCGAATCGACCGTTGACGTCATCCTGCCGAGAACGTGCACGGTGATCACGTCGGCCATGCGGTACGAGTTTGAATCGGTCTTTGCGGTAAGGCCGACGTCCTGAGCGGAGAGCGGCTCAAACAGGGAGGATGTGATGATGAGCAGAAGAAGAGCGGACGTGAAAATCATTCCGCTTCCTTTTCCGTTCCCCATTCCCCATTCCGCAGTCCGCATTCCCATCACCATCTCTTCTCGCGAAGCCGGAAAAAATCGACAAGCGGTTTCATGTACGGTTGGTCGAGCTTGATCTCAACGGCGTCGAGGTGAGATTTGATGAAGAGAGACCGCCGGTTTGCCTGGGCGCGGGCGCGGAACGACTTGTAGGTCGACCGAACGCGAACATCCGACGTATCGACCCACCGCTGCCTGCCCGATTCTGCGTCCCGGAATGCGACCATCCCGACTTTGGGGATCTCCATCTCACGCGGGTCGAGCAGGACAATGCCGATGAGGTCATGCCGCTTGCCGGCGATCCTCAGTGCCGCTTCGTACCCGCTGTCCATGAAGTCGGAAATGAGAAACACGATGCTCCGTTTTTTCCGGACCCGGTTGAGGTATTCGACCGCGCGCCGGATGCTTGTCGCGGACCGGCGCGGCTCGAACGAAAGAAGCTCCCGCACGATCCGAAGGGCGTGCGAGCGTCCCTTGCGCGGCGGGATGAAACGTTCGATCTCGTCCGTAAAGAGTACGGCCCCCACCTTGTCGTTGTTCTTCATCGCGGAAAACGCAAGAATGGCGCTGAGCTCCACCGCGACGTCGCGCTTCAACGCGGCCTGAGACCCAAAATACTGCGATCCGCTCATGTCGACGAGGAGCAGAACGGTGAGCTCCCGTTCTTCTTCGAAGATTTTGATGAAAGGATGGTTGAGACGCGCGGTGACGTTCCAGTCGATCGTGCGGACATCGTCTCCGACCTGGTATTCACGAACTTCGGAGAACGACATTCCGCGCCCCTTGAAAACGGAATGATATTCCCCGGTGAAAACCTGATTCACCAATCCGCGGGTGCGGATCTCCAGCTGGCGGACTTTCTTGAGAAGTTCTCGCGTCTCCATGAGGATGAGTCAGCGTTCAGCCGTCAGCGATCAGCCGGAAGATTGTACGGCAATAAGACCTCCTGTAAACTGACAGACCGGGTGTGAATGAGTTCAAATATCATAATGAGTGCGGTCATCGCGAAGCCCTCAGTGCCTCTTCCGACTGCTTCATCGGCTTTCCATATCTCCATCAGCTCTACGGCACCTCGACATGATTCAGTATCTCGTGTACGACATTCTCCGACGTTATTTCCTCCGCCTCCGCTTCGTACGTCACGGCAACGCGGTGGCGCAGGACGTCCGGGCAGATTGCGCGCACATCTTCGGGAATGACGTAACCCCGGCGCTTGATAAACGCATGCGCCTTGGACGCAAGCGCGAGCGCGATGGTGGCGCGCGGCGATGCGCCGTAACTGATGAGCGGCGCAAGTTTGTCGAGCTTGAAGTCTTTCGGCTGGCGCGTCGCAAAAACGATGTCCAGGATGTACCGTTCAATCTTCTCATCCATGTACACCTGATGGACCGCCCCCCTTGCCGAAAGTATATCCTTCGGCGAGACCACCGGCTTTACCGGTTTCATATCGTCCGCGACGTTTTGCCGCATGATCGCCAACTCTTCTTCCCTGCTGGGATACCCTATCCGCACCTTGAGCATGAACCGATCGACCTGCGCTTCGGGGAGCGGATACGTCCCTTCCTGCTCGATCGGATTCTGCGTCGCAAGGACCAGAAACGGCTCGTCGAGCTTGAACGTCTCCTCGCCGATGGTCACCTGCCGCTCCTGCATGGATTCGAGAAGAGCGCTCTGGACTTTCGCCGGCGCCCTGTTGATTTCGTCCGCAAGGATAAAGTTCGCAAAGATGGGCCCTTTGCGCGTGACAAATTTCCCGTCGCGCTGATTGTAAATCATCGTCCCGACGAGGTCCGCCGGTAGAAGGTCGGGGGTGAACTGGATCCGCTGGAATTTCGCGTGGACGGCGGCGGAGAGAGTTTTTATCGCGAGCGTTTTCGCGAGGCCGGGTACTCCTTCCAGCAGGATGTGGCCGTTGCACAGGAGCCCGATCAGGAGCCGGTCCACCATCTGCTTCTGGCCGACGATGACCTTGCCGACTTCGCCCGTCAGGCCCTCGACGAACGCGCTCTCTTTTTGTATCATTTCGTTGATCGTCTTGATGTCCACCGGTTTCTCTCCCGAATGATAGATGTGTGTACCCCAGAATACTTTTGACGGACGGTTTTGCGCTTGTGTTCCCCGCCGAAAACAAATCAAGCCACCCGGCGAGAAAAGGAGATCCTTGGGTGGCTCGGGAAACGGAGTTGGCCGATCGCATCCGGCATTGGTCGGTGTGCGTGACCCGATCGCCGGCTGCTCTTCACTTGTCTTGGCGCTCTCTTCTTCAAAGTACCTTTTTTTCGAAAGTCTTGCAACCGGCCTCCGGTCCCGGTCTCTTGCAACGTGCCCGGCCGGAGCCCCCGGTTTCTCATAAGCCGAGGGGATCCGGGCAATCCCGCTGCAGTCGGATCGGAATCGAACGGCGTTCGATGAAGCCGGCCGGTCACACGGTTGATTGAATGTCGTCGACCCTCTCACTACATTGGAGAACCAGCGTAAGGAATTTTCATCACCCCTCCGTCCGTGAAAATGAATGCCGTCCCGCTTTTGCTCTTTTTCCAAGTCGATATAAAGGGGCTTCCGTGTCCGGGCTAAGGTCCAACCTTTGGCCGGCTCTGTGGACCCTACTCCTCCCCGCCGTCGCTCTCGTCATGAATTCCTGCGACGAGTCGCTCCCTCCACGAACCACGCCGGCCGTTCTCTTTCGCCCTTCGATCAGCCCGCAAACGGCGGTAACGGAGGGATATAACCAGCTTTACATTTATTTCAGCGTGACAAACATCTTTGACGAGACACTCCAGGGACCCGCCAGCGTGACGGGGAACCTGGTGATTACGCTCGAACGTGATCCTTCCATCCACAAGACGGTGGCAGTGGACAAAAGTCTCCTGCTCGGCACTCACCCCGTACCCGACGGTGAAGTGACATTGGACCCCGGTGATTCCCTCGCCTTCCTGTTCAAATGGGAGGATTTTATCGACGACAACGGCAACAGTCTCTATACCACTGTCTTTCACACGATGCAGGATCCGCACAATCCCTCGCAGGTGGTTCCCGCTCCCGAGACGTTTATCGTGCAGGGGGGAATTCAAGTGTTCACGACTTCCGGATTCGTGACATTGACTCCCGTACGTCACGTCTTCTATTATTACAACGCCTCCGATTGACCCGACGGATCGAATGTTCACCTCCCGGTCGCAAGTTCAGTTCCATTTCTCTCCCGGAGTTCGGCGCCTTCTGACCGCCGCGGGTTTCATGGTGCTTATCGGTCCCGCAGCAAGCGCGCGGAGAGGCATCACGGGCACACTCGAGGGTGTGGTTCGCGACAAGCAATCACAAGGGTCGCTGGCGCGCGCGAACATTCTGATTCTCTCTCACAACCAGGGGACGGTATCGGATGAGAATGGATTCTATCAGATCACAAACATCCGCGCGGGTGAATACGATGTGCGATTCAGCCTTCTCGGTTACGGCAGCGTTATCATCCGGGGGGTCAAGATTCTCCCGGACCTCAAGACACGACTGGATGCTGAAATGGCACCGACGCTGGTCGAGCTCCCTGCATCGGAAGTGCGTGCGGTCCGGCCGCTCATCCAGGTGGACCAGGCCGTCACGGCGTTCAACATTGACGAGGCCAAGATCGACAGGCTCCCGGTCACCAATTTCCAGGAGGTGGTAGGCCTGCAACCGGGAGTGACGCAGGAAGGAAACATCCGCGGCAGCAAGACGACCGACGCTCTTTACATGGTCGACGGAATTCCCGTGCAGGATGTCATCGGCGGAGGCATCGCGACGGACATTCCCAAGAGCTCGATCGGGGGGATGACCGTCACCACCGGCGGGATGGATGCCGAGTACGGGAACGCCCTCGGCGGCGTCATCAATGTGGTCACCAAAGATGTCGAAAAGGTCGCACAGGTCGCCTTCCGGATCGACCGCGACGATTGGCTTCCGACGCACCTCGACCAGCAGACGAACCAGAGCTTCGAGGGGGAAGTTGACGCCAGCGGTCCGCTGCCCGCAGAGGGTCTGTATTATCTCACGTCCGACCTCTATGCGACGAGCAACACCCGCTGGTGGCAGGATTTTCAATCCGCCGTCCCTTTGCCCGTCGACCGGGAATTCAGCGGATTAAGCAAGCTCGAGTATGTGGCGACGCCGACGCTTCGATTCGGAATCGAGGGAATTTATTCGTTCCGGCACTGGCGCGATTACGAATTCAGCTGGCGGTACGACCTCGCCGGACTCCCGGCCCGGTCGAGGGATTCTTACAGGGTCGCGCTCACGGTATCGAACACAGTCTCCGACGAATTATTATTCTCCGGTTCGTTGAGCGCTTCTTCGCTTCGGTCCCGCATCAACGACGGCTCGAAGGACGACATCTCCCTCGAACCGTACGAGTACGACCAGTATCTGCAATTCATCATCGCCGGCTCCCGCAGCTGGTGGGAAGATACGCGCCAGAATATCTACTCGGCCAAGGGGGACGTGACGTGGCAGTTGAATCGCAACCATCTTTTGAAAGCGGGGGTGCTGCTCGACCAGTATCACGTGACATCCGACCTTGTGAAGTACGACCCCCAGCTGACGTATTTCGGAAAGCCGATCCCGGGCGCACCGTTGCTCAACTATAGTGACACGTACGATTACTGGCCGAGGTCCGGCAGCGCCTATCTGCAGGACAAAATTCAGTTGGACGAGAGCGGCGCGAACGCGACCGTCGGGCTCCGATGGGACTTCTTCGACCCGACTGCAGAGCGGCCGGTGGTTGAGGACTTTTCCGCAATTCTGAGCGAGTACACTCAACAGGTCAACGGCTGGGAAAAGGCCTCCGTCAAGCAGCAGGTAAGCCCCCGGTTATCGCTCGCCTTTCCCGTGAACCCGACGACGTTCGCTTTTTTCAACTTCGGATACTATTTCCAGTTCCCGCTGTTCGACTATCTGTACTCCGGATTGAACCCGTCGCAGCTGCGTCAGGGAACGCGGACGGTCCTCGCGGGGAACCCCGACCTCGCCCCTGAGCGTGTGTCATTGTGGGAAGCCGGGGTAAAGCGGACGCTGCAAAACGATTTCGTCCTGTCCCTCACCGTTTTCGACAAACAGATGTCGAACGAGATCGATTCCAAAACCCTTGTCCCGTTCGACAGCAAGTTTGCAGGCGATTACGGATTTGCGGAGTACGTCAACACTGCGTCGGCAAGCGCCTGGGGAGTCGAGTGTGTTTTAAGCAGAGAGGGAAACGAGCGATTGTCGGGGTCGGTTTCCTACACGTATA
>DATJYV010000049.1:0-39867 GCA_035499415.1 Bacteroidota bacterium | reverse complement strand
GATTCCCGCGGCAAACGGGGACAGCCTGGTGAGCTATTACGTGGAAGCATACGGCGGCGGCATCTACGGCGCTTCCCCCGACCCATCCGTGCCGTATTTCTACCAAATTCGCCAAAGTGGACTGACAATCCATGACCTGCAATTCACCCCTTACGTCAACGGCGTCTCGGGATTTGTTGGCGATACCGTGACAGTGAGCGGAACCGTAACTGTGGACACGTCCGATATCAAGGATGTGATAAGCAGCAGGCCCAGACTCTGGATGGCTCAGGCGTCGGGGCAGTGGAACGGGATGTCGATGTACGGCAAGAACGCCGGTGTCGGTCTTGATACGCTCCTGCGCGGCGACAGCGTTTCGGTTACCGGCATTGTCGACCAGATCAACCAGCACACGAACATTCAGGCCCTTTCGCGGACGATCCTTCAGCGGGGTGTGACGGTTCCGGCGCCGGTGACGATCAGCTGGGCGTCGAGTCCCTTCATCGACTATGCGCTCAATAATATGCCGGTGGTCGGGACAAGCCCGTTCGAACCGTACGAGGGTGTTCTCGTCAAGACACCGACGCCGACCTACCTCGTGCAGATGAATGCGGACAACGCGAACAATACCGCCAGCAGCAACTTTGGCGAATTCTTCGTCGGTTCGAGCAAAACCACAACCTTCGGACTGCGCGTCGACGATAACGGCACGAACTCCTACTACGCCGATACGAGCGTCGGCTATCGCGTGGGTTCAAACGCCTACGCGACCGTCCATCCGACGAGTCCCCCGAAAACGATCCTGATCCCTGTCGGCGCAAGCATCACGTCGATCACGGGGATCATGGACATCACGTTCGGGGAATACAAGCTCGAGCCGAGAAAGAACAGCGATTTCGGCACGATCACAGGGGTCGTGAATCAGGAACCGGGATTACAGCCGAAGAACTACGAGCTTCGGCAGAACTTCCCGAATCCGTTCAACCCCTCCACGACGATCCAGTACTCCATTCCGATCGCAGGCCATGTGACGTTGAAGATCTACAACCTGCTCGGACAGGAAGTAAATCAGCTTGTGGATCGCGAGCAGACTGCAGGGTCGTACTCGGTGGTGTTCGACGCTTCGCGGCTGGCGAGCGGCATCTACTTCTACCAGCTCAAGACGGACGGATACTACAACGTGAAGAAGATGGTGTTGCTGAAGTGACGATTCATCGGAGAGGGGGGGAGAGATTCTCCCCCTCTTCACTTGTTGAGGCCCGGGACGGTTTCATTCCGCCGATTCCGGTTGTCGGAGGCCTTTCCACAATCGAACGATGCCACGCCTCTTGAAAAGCAGCGCAGTTCTCTCATTCTTCCTTCTGGGTATCGGGTTGATCGTTTCGGGCGGCTGCTCCAAGCGATTCCCCAATCAGCCGTTGGAGGACCAGCCTCCGAAAACATTTCTCGCGTTGATGCCGGACAGCACCTTGAACCGCTCCGTCAGCGTCCAGCATGTCCATTGGTGGGGAGTCGACCCCGACGGATTTGTCATCGGGTACTATTTTTCACTCGACAGTCTTCACTGGACATTCACGACGAAGTCCGACAGCATCTTTGTCATGCATCTCAGTACCAATGACACCACGTATTCGTTCTTCGTCGCCGCAGTCGATAACGAGCACGTCGTCGACCCCCACCCGGCCTCGCTGCGGTATCCGATCGAGAACACGCCTCCGGTGGCTGCGTTCCTGCTGAACTCCAACCCTCCCGACACAACATACACGGTCGCGACATTTCAATGGACCGGGACCGATGTCGACGGCGACGAAACGATCGTCAGTTACTATTACGCGCTGGACGATACATCCAATCCGGCAAACTGGAAGTCGCTTCCCGGCACTTCGAACCTTGTCACGCTCTTCAAGAGCGATGGGTTGACGGAAGGGGACCATGTGTTCTATCTAAAGGCCCAGGATATTGCCGGAGCGTACAGCCCGATCATCCGGATGCCGGATACGAGCCATGTGTGGCACGTCCGCGAACCGAGGGGGGATTTTCTCATCGTCCGGGACTATTCTTCCGGCGATTCCTACTCGCGTTCGTTTTATGAGGCGATGTTCGATACGCTCATGGGCGGGCGTCTTGGGACCAAGGACATCTTCGACCTGAAGCAAGGGGCGACGGCGATCTCGCGCGGGGAGTTCGTTCCGCCGCTCATCAATCCCACGTTTACGGAAACGCTGAAGTTGTTCAAATACGTCTACTGGTATTCCGATAACGCGCCGAGTCTCGACATTGCGCAGGCATCTCTTCCGGGATTCAAAAGCGCGGGGGGCAAAGTGCTCATGACCGCGGGATTCCCGCAGTACCCGAGCACGCAGGGAGGTGTGGGGAACTTCGCACCCATCGACGGAATCGAAGGGAGTTACTTCACGACCATCCTCCAATCACGGGACACCATGGCGGCAGTCGACCCCACATATCCGACGCTCATCCGTGACACGCTCGGATTTATCTACACGTTCCCCCGCGGGATTCTGCCCAAAGTGGATGCACGCATCCTCTACGAAATGCAGCCCTCGGACCGCTGGTCGGGCCAACCGGTCATGGGCGTCAAGGATGCGGACCAGGCAAGTTTTGTCCTCATCGCAGGGATCCTCCATCGGTTTGGTACTCCTCCCGATCGGGTTTCGATTCTGCTCCGCAGAGTATACCAGGGAGAGTTCGGAGTCCAGTGATGAATCGCAGAACAACCATCCTGTGGATTCTTCTGACCGCCCTCGTGTCGACGGCGGTTCTGACCGCGCAGGACAAGGGGACAATCAAAGGCCGTGTGAAGGACGACAAAACCGGTGAGGGCTTGCCCGCGGTCAACGTCAAGCTCAAGGGGACGTACTACGGGGCGTCGACGGATATCGACGGAAATTATCGGATCACGAACCTCAACCCGGGGACCTACGTCATCGAAATGACGATCATCGGTTACACGACTGTGGAGCTGACGGATATTAAAGTGGAAGCGGGGAAGGAAACCGAAGTCAACCAGGGGATGTCGGAAACGACGTTGAGCATCGGGCAGGAGGTTGTGGTGGTGGGCGAGAAACCGATGTTCAATATCGAAGAGACGGCCAGCCGGCGGGCTGTTACATCGGAGGATCTCAAGGCGACGGCAGTGGCGGATGTAAAAGAAGTCGTCACACAGCAGGTAGGTGTCGTGCAGATGGATAATGAAATTCACATTCGTGGTGGGCGCGCAAATGAGAATGCCTACTTGCTCGATGGCATCTCGATCCAGGACCCGCTCGCCGGAACGGGATTCGGCTTGCAGATCAGCGCGGATGCAATCCAGGAGGTCGAGGTGATCACCGGCGGATACAACGCGGAGTACGGCCAGGCGACTTCCGGCGTTGTCAACGTTACGCTCAAGGATGGTTCCCAGAAATACCAGGGAAGCATTTCAGCCAAGAAGGACGAGCTGGGTCTTCCCACGAGCATTTCCCACAGTTTCAACTCGGACACCTATGAGGCGACTCTGAGCGGTCCGGAGCCGATCACTTCCTCGCTTCTTCCGCTCCTGGGAGTTGAGGTTCCGGGCAACCTTACGTTTTTCGGAAATCTGTACGTCGGCCTGTCGGATGATTACACCCTGTACCACGCAAACCAATTGATTTCCTCGACCTTCTACGGTTCGCGTTTTGCACCGCGGGAGGACAATAATTGGTTCGGACTTGCCAAGGTTACCTGGAAAGTGACGCCCCTCTTCAGGATTTCCTACTCATTCAACAAGTCCGTGGTGATTAATCAAAACACCCAATCGCTCCAGACGAACCTCGAGTATGTGGAGCCAAGCCCCGGTTATCCGTACACCTACCAGAATATTCTCGACAACGCGAACACCTTTACGCACATCAACAACTTTCAGGTCATCAGCATCACGCACACGTTGTCGAACACGCTTTTCTACGAGCTGAAGTTTTCGCACTACTTCACGACGCTGCGCGCCGACGCGAACGGCCTCAACTACTCGCAATACCAGGAGCCGAAGGATATCGTCACCTTCCCCGTCGTCTATTACAATACGGGCCATGACACCGTCGGCGTCATACCCGGCGACGGGTTCTACGACACGGGGGACGCGTTCACGTGGCACGACCACTTTGTCAAGGAGAACACGCTCAAGTTCGACCTCACCAACAATTTCACGGAGAAGAACAGGTTCAAGGCCGGTTTCGATATGACGTGGCAGCAGATGCAAAACGTCGACATCTACGAGCCGTGGGAGGGAACGCTCGGCTTGAACAACGATATTTACAGCGTCAACCCGGCGTTCGGCGCCTTCTACGCGCAGGATAATGTGACCTTCAGCGGGATGATCCTCAACGCAGGACTCCGGTTCGACTACTGGTTCCCGGGCAAATATGTCGACGATGCGGTCAATAATCCGGCGGTCATCACGATCCCCGAGCAGATCCGGGAGGACTACGAGAGCCATACCTACACGCTCTTCGGCGAGCATTGGAAGGGGAGATTGAGTCCGCGAATCGGGATATCGCATCCGGTGTCCGATAACCAGATGCTCTTCTTTTCCTACGGCCACTTCTCCAAACTTCCGAAGCCGCAATTCGTCTACGCGAAGCTGAGTCCGAGTTCTTCACAATCCTCGTTCCAGGAATTCGGCAACCCGGACCTTAATCCGGAGACGACGGTTGCCTACGAAATTGGAGTTCAGTCCCAGTTCACGAACGACGATGTCCTCACGGTGACCGCCTACAACAAGGATATTTTCGACTACGTCACGACGAAACAGGCGTTGATCACGACGTCGCGGCTTTCAACATCCAACTTCATCACGTACGTTAATTCCGATTACGCCCATGCGCGCGGTATCGAGGCGGAATTTCGCAAAAGGGTCGGCCAGTGGTTCCGCGGCTCGGTGAGCGGAACGTACTCCATTACAACCGGGAAGAGCTCGACGCCGGAACAGGCGGTTCTCGTCGCCCGCGGAATCGATTACGAGTCGATCAAGGAAAATTACGTGGACTGGGATCGACCGTTGCAGTTCACTCTGAGCGGGACGTTCACCGTCCAGAAGGACGAGCCGTTATTCGATTTTGCGCCGGGACTTCTCGACGACTTTTCGTTCAACGCCCGGGTGTTTTATGAGTCCGGTCTCCGGTACACCCCCTCGATCTTCGACGGTTCGTACCTCTCCAACGGGAGGCCCGAGTACGTCACAGACCAGACGGATATCGACGGCGGACTCGGAACCCCCTGGTTCTGGATCGACCTCAACCTGGAAAAGTATTATCACCTGATGGGGCTGGATCTGACGGTCTCGGTCCAGGTGAAGAACCTGCTCGACAACAAGAACGCCACCATCATCAACCCGGCGACGGGACGTGCTTACGAATACGGCGACCCGACACCGACAAGCTGGAACGACCCGCTGTATCCCCAGCTCCAGGCCCCGGTCACCCCGTACCCGTTTAACCCGGCCCGGTATCTCGCTGGCCGGAATGTACAGGTCGGTCTCGGCATCAGATTCTGAGCATGAAGAAAACCGCCTTCTATCTTGCAATTGCCGCCATTCTCCTTGCCGCGAATCAGGCGGCAGCCCAGCTGATGCCGGTTCTGGGAGCCCAGCGTGCAGGGACGGCGAGCCTCCAATTCCTCAAGATTGGGGTCGGTGGACGGTCGGCGGCGATGGGCGAAAGTTTTGTCGCGGTCGCGAACGATGCTTCGGCGCTCTTTTGGAACCCCGCGGGGGCGGCGCAGGCGCCCCAGGACCAGGCCATCGCGGCGCACACGATCTGGCTCGTCGACATCCAGCACGAGTTTCTTGGAATCCTGTATCATCTCTCACCCGAAGAAGTCGTGGGATTGTCCGTGACCTCCCTCCATATGGACGACATGCCTGTCACCACCGAGCTCCAGCCGCTGGGGACCGGATCCTACTTCCACTTCGGCGACGTGGCCGCAGGACTCACCTACAGCAGGAAGCTCACGAATCAATTCAGCTTCGGGATCACCGCGCGCTATTATGACGAGACGCTCGACGTGCTCTCCATGCGCGGAGTCCTGCTCGACATGGGAACCTATTACTGGACGGGATTGGGGACGTTGAGGTTCTCTGCAGTCGTGACGAACTTCGGCAGCCAGGTCTCACCGACGGGAACGGAGGTGCTGACCGGCGGGCAAACACTTTCTCAATTCCAGTCATTCGCACCGCCGACACTCTTCCGGTTCGGGTTTGCATTCGAGCCGATCAAGGACGAATCGAGCTCGTTGACCACGTCGTTCCAGCTGAACCATCCCAACGACAACTCGGAGAACCTCGGCATTGGATTGGAATATCAATGGTTTAATTCATTCTTTCTCCGCGGCGGATACAAGGTGAACGTCGATGAAGAGTCGTTCTCGTTCGGCGTGGGAGTCGCGACGACGATCGACCTCCTCGGTGTCAATCTCGACTATGGATATACGCCGTACAAGACTCTCGGAAGCGTGCATCGAATCTCGATGGGAGTCCGTTTATGAAATCGTGCGCTCTCGCCGTCGTGACCATGCTTGCCGTGTATTTGGGGGGATGCAGGGAAAACACATTTTCGGTCCAGTCGCTTCCGCAGGTGTCCGACTCGACGCAGAACATCGGCGATACCGTGTACGTGGAACAGTACCCCGTCTGGACGGGCTTCAGCCACCCGCAGGGAGTCATCGTCGGCAACGAGCCGCTCATCTACGTTGCGGATACCGATAACGACCGCCTCGTCATGCTCGACCTGAGTGGACGCGTGATCAGTTACTCGAAGAAGATGACGCGCCCCGTTGCGCTCACGCAGGATAAGCGCCTGCAGCTTCTCGTCTGCGCGCAGTTCGACACGACGCTTCCCGGACGAACGAGCCCGACGACCTTCGGGGCTCTGTACCGCCTCGACCTTGTCGCCGCAAATCACAACCTCGGATCGATCACACCTACACGTGTCTACTTCGACCCGGGAGATTCGTTAAGACGGTTTACGGGTGTCGCAGCCATGTACAACAATCAGTACTATCTCGCCCGGGTGGGGCCGAATAATGCCGTGACGAGTCCGGACCGGGATAACGCCATTCTCCAGTTCTCGGAGAACGACCAGCTTCTTTCTCCTGTCACGGCGACGTTCTCACCCAACGGCACGGGACTCCTTTCCATCAGCACGATCTCGGCTGTCGCCGCCATCCCCACGAGTCGCGTCCTCGATTTCATCTTTTGCCAGACGGGCACGACGGAGCTGTATAAGGTTCAATGGATCCAGTATGTCATCGAGGGGCAAAACGCAAATTATCTTTCAAAATTTTACCCGAGCGTCGACGGGAACATCGACCTCTTGAAGATCAATCACTTCATCTACCCTGCGGGCCTCACCGTCGACCCGGCCGGTAATCTGTACGTCGTCGACGCGGTGAAGGACAGTCTCTACCGGTTTTCGACGCGGGGCATCGAACGGTATTCGTTCGGCGGGTTTGGTTCCGGTGACAGGCAGTTCAACGAGCCGTACAGCGTTGCGTTCTTCGACAAGACGGTCTACGTTGCAGACCGGGGGAACAACCGCATCGTCCGTTTCAAACTTTCCAGCGACATCGATTAAGCGCCTCCCGTCCTGCCAAATCTGCTCCCCGCGACGTCCCTCCTCCGCCCGTCGTTGGAAATCAGTTCGAAATAAAGTACATTGTCCGCCGAAAAACCCGCAGGAACAACGATGCGGTCACCCGACCGCCTCAGGATTTCTCGAGGCCGAACCATTTTCTCTGCGTGAAAACGGAAAAACTTCGCGGCTCGATCGTCCCGCTCGTCACCCCCTTTCGAAACGGCAGGGTTGACGAGGATGCGATCGCATCCCTCATCGACTGGCAGATCGAAAGCGGTAGTCACGGGATTTCGGTTACGGGCACGACCGGGGAACCGACGGCGCTGACCCGGACGGAGCGGGAGCGTGTCATTCTCCATGCAGCTGCGTGTGTCAACGGCCGCATTCCCTTTGTCCCCGCGACCGGCTCGAATAACCACGACGAGACGGTCGCTCTCAGCCGGATGGCGGAAAAGGCGGGAGCCGATGCGGTCTTGATCATCGTCCCGTACTACGTCCGGCCAAGCCAGGAGGGGCTTTTTCAACACTTCAAGGGGGTGGCGGACTCGGTGGGCATCCCGGTCATCCTCTATAATATACCCGGACGCGCGGCCATCAACCTGGAAATAAGCACCGTCGCACGGCTTCGAGACAGCTGCCGCAACATCGTCGGCGTCAAAGAAGCGAATCCGGATTTTTCTCACATCACGCGGCTCATCGGCGCGCTCGGCCGAGATTTCCTCGTCTACTCGGGAATCGAGCTCCTTTGCTTTCCAGTCCTCGCAATCGGCGGCGTCGGCTATGTCAGCGCCACGGGGAACATCATGCCGAAGGAAGTCGCCCGCCTGTACGACCTTGTCCAGGCGAATAAATGGCGGGAGGCGCAGGATCTTCATTATCATCTCATGCCTCTGAACGACGCGGTATTCCTTGAGATCAACCCCGTACCGGCTAAAACCGCGCTCGCAATGATGAAACGGATTTCGCCCGAGGTTCGTTTGCCGCTCGCCCCGCTCTCGACCGAGAACGAACGGAAATTACGCGACGTCCTTCAACGCTATCGTCTCATCCCTTCATGAATACGACCGCGAGTACCGATCGAATGCCCCGTCGACCGAACGTGCAGACTCTCGATTCCGGCGGCGTCCGGATCGCGTACGAAGATTGGCCGGGAGAGAAAGGGCCGCTCGTGTGCCTGTCGAGCATCACTGGTCATAAGGGAAGTTTTGCCTCTTTTGCACAAGCTCTCTCCCCCGAGTTTCGTCTGATTGCACTTGACGCCCGAGGCCGCGGAGACAGCGACAAACCGGCCGACGGCTATGGATTCGCCTATCATGCACGCGACATCATCGCGGTCGCCGATACATTGGGGTTCGATTCGTTTGTGCTCGTGGGTCACTCATTTGGAGCCACCGCCTCGGTTTACACGGCAACGGTCCGCCCCGACCGGGTTCGGGCGTTGGTACTCATGGACGGAGGCGCCGACCCTTCCCGTGAGAACCTTGAGGCGATGTTCCCGACCGTGCGTCGCCTTGCCAAGAAATTTACTTCGATGGAAGAGTACGTGGCGGCCCAGCGAAAGGCGGCGTATCATCGGCCGTGGTCGTCGGCGCTTGAGAAGTATGTGTGTGAGGATGTGTTCGTTGCCGACGGTATTGTGCAGTTCAAATCGTCTGCGAAGGCCGTGGAGCGCGACCTCGAAATGCATTTCTGGGAAAACGTGTGGTTTCATCTTTCGGATATCCGATGCCCCGCAATTTTTCTCCAGCCCACCGAGGGACTCCTGGGTGAGACGGGGCATGTCTATCGGAAGGAAGAAGCGGAACGGCTGGTCGCTCTCATTCCGGATTGTCGCTTCGTCCGGGTCCCGGGGGGCAATCATTATACGATGCTCATTCAGGACGATCCGCCTGTCGTGAACCCCGCCCGGGAATTTCTGAAACAGGTCCTCGTGCCGGCCTCGGCGGGGAGTCGGCGATGAAGAGGGGGCGAATCCTCGTGGAGAACAGGGCGGTTGAAGGTGTCGTGAGCCCGGAAGGAAGGTTTGAAACGGCGCAGGGCAAATCGTATTCGATGGAAAAGGTCGTTTTTCTCCCTCCGGTTCTTGCCTCGAAAGCCGTCGGTCTGGCCCTGAATTACGCGGACCATGCCTCGGAGCTCAACACGAAACCGCCGGAAGAGATTGCGTTGTTCTTCAAGCCGACGAGCTCGTTCATCGGGCATGGAGCGCCGGTCGTTTATCCGGATGGCGTCGAGTACATGCATTACGAAGTCGAGTTGGTGGTGGTGATCGGACGAAGATGCCGGAAAGTGAAAGCGGAACGGTGGAGGGAGGTGGTGGATGGATACACGATCGGCAACGATGTGACGGTTCGGGATTTCATTCAGAATTTCTACCGACCCCCGGTACGCGCGAAGGGGTACGATTCGTTCGGTCCCGTGGGACCGTTCGTCGTCAGCCAGGATGAGGTTCCGCATCCCGACAAGCTCTCCCTGCGGGCGCTGGTAAACGGTGAAGTGCGTCAGCAAGGAAACACGTCGGCGATGATTCGTAAAATCCCGGAATTAATCGAGTACATTTCCGCGATCATGACGCTTGAACCCGGCGACCTGATCTGGACGGGGACCCCCAAAGGGATTTCCCATGTGCATCCCGGGGACATGATGCGCATGGAAATCGAGGGCCTGGGGGACCTCCAAAACCCCGTCGTCGCCGATGAAGGCACGGCACGATCGGCGGAACGCATGCAAAAGAAGGAAGTCGGACGGAGCTGAGCGCACCTTGAGAACAGTTCAACATTTCATCGACAATAAGTTTGTTCCCTCCGAGTCGGGTAAATCGTTCGAAACGGTCAATCCGGCAACGAATGAGCCCATCGGAAATATTGCCAGCGGTGAGAGCGCCGACATCGGCCGCGCGGTTTTGGCGGCTCGAAAAGCGTTCGACGACGGTCCGTGGAGAAGAATGGGAGCCGAAGCGCGCGCAAAAAAACTCCGACGCATCGCGGAGCTGATCGAAATGCATGCCGGAGAAATCACGGACGTGGAGATTGAGGACACGGGGATCCCGGCGACCCAGATCAAAAAAGGGGCGATACCGCGCGCTGCGGAAAATTTTTCCTTCTTTGCAGACGTCTCGACGAAGATATCCGGTGAGACCTTCCCCGTCGAAGGAAGGTTTATGAACTATACGGTTCGGCGGCCTGTCGGCGTCGCCGGCCTCATCACCCCATGGAATACGCCTTTCATGCTTGAGACCTGGAAGGTCGCTCCATGCCTGGCGGCAGGAAACACGTGCGTCCTGAAGCCGGCGGAATGGTCCCCATTGTCTGCGGACATGCTCGCCCGCATCGTTGCCGAGGCCGACCTGCCTCCCGGAGTGTTTAACCTTGTGCACGGCATGGGCGAGAGCGCCGGGGCATCGCTCGTGGCGCATCCGTCGGTCCAGCTTCTTTCTTTCACCGGCGAGACGACGACGGGGAAGGAGATCATCCGGAACGGCGCAAGCACGCTTAAACGATTCTCGATGGAGCTGGGGGGAAAATCTCCGACCATCGTTTTTGAGGATGCGGATTTGGACCGAGCGCTCGACGGCGCGATCTTCCAGGTTTATTCCCTGAATGGAGAGCGCTGCACGGCAGGGTCGCGGCTGCTCGTTCAGGAATCGGTGATCGATGGATTTGTGAGAAAGCTCGAACAGCGTGTCCGGCGAATCAAAGTGGGAGATCCCCTCGATCCCGCGACCGAAGTGGGTCCGCTCATTCATCCCGACCACTGGAAACGGGTGCGCGCCTACATGGACGTCGCACGGAGCGAAGGGGCCACCATCGTCGTTGGCGGCGATCGGCCCGAAGGATTTGCACGGGGGAATTATTTTGCACCGACTCTCATCACGGACGTCCAAAATTCGATGCGCGTCGCGCAGGAGGAGATTTTTGGTCCGGTCCTGGTCGTCATTCCGTTCAAAGACGAAGCCGAGGCGCTCAGCATCGCGAACGATGTGCAGTACGGCCTGGCGGCGTACCTCTGGACCGGGGACATGATGCGCGCCCACCGGATTGCGCAGGCCATCGAATCCGGCCTCGTGTGGATCAATTCGCACAACGTCCGGGACCTTCGCGCGCCATTTGGAGGGTCCAAAGCAAGCGGCATCGGGCGCGAGGGGGGGCATTATAGTTTTGATTTTTACACGGAACTCACGACCATCCATGTGGCGCTCGGCCAGCATCCGATACCAAAACTCGGAGCCACCTGACCGCCGGCGCGTCTTCCTATCGAGGAGAAACGATGGCCCCAAAAACGACGGTTTCAACGGCGAACAAGCCGCCAGGAAACGGTGCGCGACGCGGAGCCGATGTGCTGAAAAAACTCCGCGCGAGCGGAGCGGAAATCTGGCACAATGGCAAGAAAGTGGCCGACCTTACGACGGACCCCGCCTTCAGGAACGTCGTTCGCAGCCTTGCTTCGCTCTACGACCTCCAGTGGAAGCAGCCGGAGACCATGCTCTTCGACTCGCCGACGAGCGGAAAAAAAGTCGGGCGTTCGTTTCTCATCGCACGCACGCACGAGGATCTCCAGAGTGTCTCACGCATGATGAAGGTTTGGGCCGACGCATCGTTCGGGATGATGGGACGTTCACCCGATTACCTCAACAGGGCCATGACGGCATACGCCGCCGGTGCGGAGTTCCTCTCCCATCCGAACCCGGCGCTCGGAGAGAACGCACGCCGGTATTACGAATACATTCGTGAGAATGACCTCTGCCTGACGCACACGCTCATCACGCCGCAGGCGAACAGGTCGGTGAACACGGCCAAACAGGCGGACCCGTATCTCGCTGCGCGGGTGAAGGAAGAGACGGACGCGGGAATCGTGATCCGCGGCTGCCGCATGCTCGCAACCCTGCCGGCCGCCGATGAGATCATGGTTTTTCCGTCGACGCTTCTGAAGAACCAGGAAGAGGATGCGCCGTATGCTTTCGGGCTGGCGATTCCGACGAACACGCCCGGCCTCCGGTTCCTTTGCCGCGAGGGAATCGATTATGGCCGCTCTCATTATGACCATCCGTTCGGTTCCCGGTTTGATGAGATGGATGCCGTCGTCATGTTCGACGATGTTTTCGTCCCCTGGGAAAACGTTTTTCTTTACCGGGATGTCGTCCGGTGCAACGAAGCGTACGCCCGGACCGGCGCGATCGTCAACATGTCGCATCAGGTCGTCGTCAAGAATTTGGCGAAGACAGAATACCTGCTCGGATTGACATCGTACCTGGCACGGACGATCGGCATTGAGCAGTTCCAGCACATTCAGGAAAAGCTCGCGGAGGTCTGGGTGAACATGGAGACGATGCGCGCATTTCTGCGGGCGGCGGAAGCGGATGCCCGGCTGGATGAGTTCGGCGTCATGCGCCCGGCATGGGACCCGCTCGATGCGGCCAGAAATCTCTTTCCACGCCTCTATCCCCGCATGGTCGAAATTGTTCAACAGATGGGCGCGAGCGGCCTGGTCGCCGTTCCGACTGCCTCCGATGTCGATGGACCCCTGGCCGAGGAGATCAAGACGTACTACCAGGCCGCCCGAGCCGAGGCGCACGAGCGAATTCCCCTCTTCCGTCTGGCATGGGACACGGCTCTCTCGGCATTTGCATCGCGCCAGGTTCTCTACGAACGCTTTTTCTTCGGGGACCCCGTGCGGATGGCAGGGGCCCTTGTCACAAATCACGACAGGACGGAATATATCGACCGGGTACGGGAATTTCTGACGCACTCGATGGACGACTCCGACGCCGGGGAGAGGAAGTCACCCTGACTCGATGAACACCGTTCCATTCCCGCTGGACCCGAAATCCTTTCGCCAGACCATCGGCCAATTTGCGACCGGCGTCGCCGTCATTGCAACGGACGTGGAAAATCACATCCACGCCATGACAGTCGGGTCTCTCACGTCCCTCTCGCTGGAACCGATGCTCGTTCTTTTCTGCCTGGATAAGCGGGCAAAAATGGCGGAAGTGATCGAACACGCCGTCGGATTTTCTGTGAACATCCTGCGGGACGAACAGCAGGCACTCTCGACGTACTTTGCCGGAGGATGGAAAGAGCAGAAGGCGCCGCCGTTCCGATTCGTCCCGTGGCAGGGAGGTCCGCGCCTCGAAGGATGCGCCGCCGCGCTCGGGTGTTCAAAGTACCACGCATATGACGGAGGCGACCACCGCATTGTGATCGGCAAAGTCGAGGCGCTTCATCAGGGTGTCGAGCCGCGCAGACCGCTGATCTTTCACGCGAGCATGTACGCGACCATCGACCGGCGAAATACGAAACCGGCGCCGGAGTTGGAAGGATCGAACCCCAACGTTCCGGCCTTCCTCGACCCGTGGAAGGAAGAGTAAAAGCCTTCGCACATGGCGGAGCCCGTTACCCTGAACCTTGGACCTCTGGGTCAATGTTCAGCTTGACATTTTCTTTTTTTTGGTGTGACTCCTTGTCTTTCATGCGACCGTGAGCCCTCAACCTCCCTTTAACATCACACGTGCAGCACACGTCGAGTTTCGGGTCACGGACCTCGACCGTGCACGCGCATTTTACAGTGACGCGCTCGGATTCGTCGAGACCGGCAGTGACCAGGATCGCGTATACCTTGGAGGCATGGAAGAACGCGACTTGTACAGTCTTGTGCTGAGAAAAGCGGAATCTCCCGGTGTCGGCCACATCGCGTTTCGCATTGCGTCGGAGGATGATCTGGCGCGGCTCGAAGAGCTGTACCGGGCGCATCATTGTCCCGTTCGCCGCGTCGAAGCCGATGTCGAACTCGGTCAGGGCCGGGCCCTCCGCGTACAGGATCCGTCCGGCCTGCCGATGGAATTCTTCCACACGATGGCCCAGCGGGATCGATTGCTCCAGAGGTTCGACCGGTACCGGGGTGCGCACGTCATGCGTCTCGACCATTTCAATTGCCAGATTCCGGACGTCCAACAATCGTACGACTGGTTTACGAAGCAGCTTGGCTTCCGGTGTTCCGAGTACACGGTGACGGAAGGCGCGCCGGAGCAACTGTGGGCCGCTTGGCTCAATCGCAAGCAGGACGTCCACGACCTAGCGCTCATGTCCGGCCTGGGGCCGCGGGTCCATCACGCCGGATTCTGGGTTAGCGACCAGACCAGCGTCCTGCGCGCGTGCGATATTCTTGCTTCGCTGAAACTGGTGGGGTCTATCGAGCGGGGACCCGGCCGGCACGGGCTCAGCAACGCGTTCTTTCTTTACCTTCGCGACCCCGACGGGAACCGGATTGAGCTTTACACCGGAGACTATTTGATCGCGGACCCGGATTGGAATCCGATCCGGTGGAGCATCAACGACCCTCGACGGGCGACTTTCTGGGGACACACGCCGCCACCAAGCTGGTTTGACGAGGCCTCCTCTGTGGAATCGATTGAAACCGGCAAGCTCCAGCCATTGATCGTGCCGCGCCTGAAGGATCGACCCGACTTCGTGACCTGAATTGACGGAGACGATCTGTTCATCCACCCCCGGGATCATCGAATTCACCAATCCCATCCTCCGTTAAGTCCATGGGGTCTTTCAATTTTCAAAAGCAGTCTCACCGGCGTCTCAACCTTCTCACCGGTGAATGGATCCTCGTTTCCCCCAACCGGCTCGACCGGCCGTGGGAAGGGAAGGTGGAAACGGCTCAATCCGCATTGCCGCCCCGGTACGACCCTGACTGCTTCCTTTGCCCCGGGAACAAACGGGCGAACGGGGCCGCGAACCCGCGCTACGGGACGACGTTCGTCTTTTCGAACGATTTCAGCGCGCTCACCCGAGGTGGCCGCGCACCACGCAGGTCGCGTGGTCTGCTGCATGCAGAACCCGAGTCCGGCGAGTGCAGGGTGGTCTGCTTTTCGCCTCGCCACGACCTCACGCTGGCGCGGATGGAATCATCGGCAATCGAAAAGGTCGTGGAGACGTGGACCGAGGAGTACAGAAAGTTCGCCAGGAATCGCACGATTCATTATGTGCAGATCTTCGAGAATAAGGGAGAGTTGATGGGATGCAGCAATCCGCATCCGCACGGGCAAATATGGGCGCAGCGCTCGATACCGACGGAAGCGGCCAGGGAACTGGGAGAGATGAAGGGGTACAAGAAATCTCACCGGTCGTGCCTGCTGTGTGATTATGCAAAGGTCGAACTCCAACGACGGGAACGCGTCATTCTCGCCAATGAGCGATTCATCGCCCTCGTGCCGTTCTGGGCAACCTGGCCATTTGAAGCGTTGATCCTGCCGAGGGAACATTTCTCGTCCCTTCTCGATTTCTCCGAAGATGACCGTCGTGCGTTTGCCGCTATTTTGAAGAACCTCACCGCGGGCTACGACCGGCTCTTCGACGTCTCCTTCCCCTACTCGGCGGGCATCCATCAAATCCCAACCGACGGCGTGCTCCGGCCGGAATTCCATCTTCATATGCACTTTTATCCTCCGCTCCTTCGTTCCGCAACAATAAAGAAGTTTCTCGTCGGCTACGAAATGCTCGCGGCTCCGCAACGGGACATGACGCCTGAATCCGCCGCAAAACGGTTGTCGGCCGTTGTCGCCGTCTGAGATTTGTTCCTCCAGATCGACAAACCCTTCTCAGAATAAAGGACGCCGAGCCGGGCTGTCCTCATTCATTCATCTTCAGAATCCCCGAACCTCCCTTCTGATCGGACGCGCTTCTGGCCTGAGCGGCGGGTTCTGTCCGCTTGTTGCCAAATGCCAGCCGCTCAAAGCTGATCGCTGACTGCTGAAGGCTGAACGCTAATCCGTCATCTCCGCCGAATTGTTTTTCTCTCCCCGAATCGTTACCTTGATTTGTTTCCTCCTTCGTTTCTCCTCGGATTCAATCCGGCCATCACGGACGCCAGGAAATAGTGCAAGCGCCTACCAACCTCACCGAGCGTGTCCGATACAACACCCTGTTCGAGAACATAACCGACGAGCAGTTTGCGGCCGTGGAAGATTTGCTGATCGAGCGATCCTTCCGTGCCAACGAGTGCATTCTCGACGAGAATGAAAACGACCGCGGCCTGTTTTTGCTCGTCGACGGGCGTGTGCGGATTCTGCGCAGGACGAAGCAGCGGGAGGAGCTCTTGCTCGGCCTTCTCCACCACGGCGATTTCTTCGGCGAACTCGAACTCATCGACGGCCGAAGCCGCATGACGCGCATTGTTGCGCACGACGATTGTCTCACCTACGAGCTGCCCCGGGAGGCCTTCGAGGACCTCCTGTATCAGCACCATCCGTTTGCCATCCGACTTCTCCAGGTTGCTTCGGTGCGGCTCCGCGCCCTCCAGGATTACTTCGTCAAGGAGATTAACCGCCATTTCGAGTATTCAACCGCGGAAGTGGAGAAACTCCGGCAGTTGATCGAGGCGGCCAAAACGGTCAACTCCACGCTTGACGTCAACGAGCTCCTGCGCTTGATCGTCGACACGGCTCTGAGCATTGTTGGAGCGCAGGGAGGGACGTTGTACCTCATCGATGAACAGAAGCGTGAACTTTGGTCGAAGGTTCTGAAGGGATCGACGATGGTCGAAATCCGGCTTCCGGTCGGCAAGGGAATCGCCGGGTACGTCGCGGCCACGGGAGATTCCATCAAGCTGAGCGACGCCTACCTGGACCCGCGATTCAATCCCGAGATCGACGCACAGACCGGATTCCACACGAAGTCGATGCTCTGCGTCCCCATCCGTAACAAGCAGGAGACAGTGATCGGCGTTCTGCAGCTGTTGAACAAGAAGGAGGGAGTATTCACTGCGGATGACGAGCAATTCATTAATGCGCTCTCGGTTCATAGCGCGCTTGCCCTGGAAAACGCGCGGGTGTACGAGCTGGAGCGGCAAAAGATTGCGATGGAGAAGGAAATTCATGCGGCGCGCAATGTTCAGATGAGTCTTGTTCCCCAGGAGGCGCCGGCGAAGGAGGGGTATGAGATCGCAGGCCGCAGCCTTCCGGCGAAGGTCGTAAGCGGGGATTATTTTGATTACATCCCGATCGACGATGAACGGATGGCCATCTGCGTTGGCGACGTAACGGGGAAGGGTCTGCCCGCCGCGCTGCTCATGGCCAACCTTCAGGCAATCCTCAGGAGCGAAATGATGCTCCGCGCATCGCCGAAGCGGTCCATGCAGAGGTCCAACAAACTTCTTCTTCAGAGCACCGCATCCGACAAATTTGTAACCCTCTTTTATTGTATCCTTGACACCGCACGACATCAATTTACCTACTCGAATGCGGGACACGAACAGCCGCTTCTTCTGCGTGACGGAGCCCGACCCAAAAAACTCATCACCGGAGGGACGATTCTGGGAATTCTGAGCGACGTTGCGTACGAGCAGGAGCTGGTCCCGATGGAGCCGGGCGACGCGCTGGTCATCTACTCGGACGGGATAACCGAGGCGGCGAACGGCAGCGGCGAACAGTTTGGCCAGGAACGGCTGGAACGATGTCTCGAATCGTGCTTCCGCCAGCCGGCGCCGAAGATCATCGATGAGCTCGTCAATGCGGTCCAGCGGTTTGTCGGCAGCCAGCCACAGACCGACGACATAACTGTCGTCGTCGTGAAGAGATCTGGTTGACAGGGATTGGGAACCAAACTGCAGAAAGGCATCGAACGCGCTACACCTAAATCATCATTCATTCATTCATTCAACTTGAGGGGGTACCTCATGAAACGTATCTTCCGTTCTCTCATCGCATTTCTCTTCTTGGCGCTCGTCTGCACTGCAGGTCTCGACGCTCAGCAGAAAAAGACGTTCACCGGGATGGAGAAGCACGATGTCACGCTCGACGCAGCGAAGAAGATGGTCAAGAAACAGAACGCAAAGGCCAAGAAGGGAGCTGTCAAGGGGGGATTATTCGGCCGCAATGTCATTGAAAAAATCTTCGCCCAGCCCGGTTGCGTCGGCCTGCGGCTCTACTATGCCCAGACCGCCAAAGGAGCGCCGACCATCGTCATTGTCGGGGTGGATTCGACAGGGACGGATTTGACGTCGGGCGTCCTGGCGGAGGACATGTTCCCGTGCCCTCCGTATTGCGGGACGGTGAGCGCACTCCAGCGCAAATAGCATTGACTGCGAAAATGGGAGGCAGCAACCCACGCCTGGTGATCGTTTCCATCGATCTCGAGTGGCAGGATTGTTTTTGCGCGTATCCGGACGGGCGTCCGAGCGATACGCACAGCTCCTCGACGGGTCAAACGTCCTGAGCCCGGGCAACTGAATCGTCGCACCTGCGCACCATGCAGCCTCCCCTTCTCGCATATATCGCAGCATCATCCTACATTCCGGTCGCTCTGATCGGCGTTGTGCGTTTTCGCAGGCTGGAGGCGGGAATGAAGATGATTGCGGTTCTTTTCGTGTTCGAGGTCACAACGACGGGGCTGGGCCGTTATCTGGGCACCCTGCTCTTGAACAATCATCCCTTATCCCAATTTGATGCCCTCTTCGAATTCGTGGTCCTGATCCTTTTTTTTGTCCGCGCCTTGCCCGACCGCGCTTCGACCGTCCTGCGTGTGACGCTCACGGTGTATGTAACCTATTGGATTCTTGCGAAGCTGTTTCTCGAGTCAATGACTTCCTTCGAAACCTACACAATTCCTGTAGGCAACTGCATCCTCTTGCTCATCTCAATCTACGTTTTGGATGTTCTCGCTCGCGGAGACCTCCCGCTGATTCGCTCCGGCTCCGCGATGGTTGCATTGGGAACCGCAGTTTTTTCGGGCGCCGGAATTCTTACCCACCCTGCGGGCCAAGTGGCTCTCGGCCTTCCCATCAAGTTTTTCGCGCTGGTCTGGAACATCAATTGGTCGCTCCACATCGTCTCGAATTTTTTCTTTGGATGGGCGTTGGCATGGCATCCGGACCGCTAGCGTTTTATATCGGGTTCACCATCGTCATCGCGTCGATGATGAGCCTCCTCGCCGTCTTCGTCGTGGGCCTTGTGCGCGACCAGCGCGTCCGGCTTGCGATGAAGGAAGCGCAATTAAAACAAATCAGGGAGAAGCAGGAAACAATCCGGCAGCAGGCCGCTCTTCTGGATAAGGCGTCCGATGCGATCATCGTGATCGACCTCCAACATCGGATCCAATTCTGGAACGGAAGCGCTGAAAAACTCTTCGGCTGGTCTGCGGAGGAAGCCCTGAACTCCGATGTCCGCCAACGCTTCTACCGTTCCGTTCCGCTTCATCTGTACGAACTATCGATGGACGTTGCGAAAACCAGGGGCGAGTGGAGCGGGGAGATCGAGCTGCGTTCGAAGAACGGAGAAGTCATCTCGATATTCAGCCGCTGGACGCTCGTTCGCGATGATGCGGGCAACGCGAAATCGATCCTTATCGTTGACTCGGATATTACCGAGAATAAACGTCTCGAGGCGCAGTTCCTTCGTGCCCAGCGTATGGAAATTCTCGGCGTCCTTGCCGGCGGCATCGCACACGACCTGAATAACATTCTGAACCCGATTGTTGTCTCGATCGAAGGGCTGCGGAAAAAGGTGGTTGACGAATCCTCGCGACGGATTGTTTCGACTATCGAATCCAGCGCGCGTCGCGGTGTGACGATCGTCCGCCAGATGCTCGCCTTTGCCCGTGGCACCGGCGGCAAAAGAGATTTTCTCAAGCCTTCCTATCTCATCCGGGAAATGTTCAGCATTGCAAGCGAATCGTTCCCGCGATCAATCCGGACCGAGCTCAACTTTGCGCCGGACCTCTGGCCCGTCTTCGGTGATGCAACCCAACTCCACCAGGTACTCCTGAACCTCTGCATCAACGCCCGCGACTCCATGCCCGAGGGGGGAAAGCTCCAAATCTCGGCGGAAAATCTGACGCTGGCACGCGACCAGCGGAGTGGAGACCAGAAACCGGAACTCGGGAGATACGTCGTTCTAAGAGTGAAAGACACCGGCACCGGGATTGCCTCCGACCAACTCGACCGGATCTTCGAGCCGTTCTATACGACGAAGGAAATGGGGAAGGGGACAGGCCTCGGTTTATCGACCGCAGCGGGCATAGTGAAAAATCACAACGGCCATATTGAAGTCGCAAGCGAATTGGGGAAAGGTTCGACATTTTCAGTATTCCTTCCCGCGGTGGAGTACGACGGGCACGCTCCGGGTGAAACGGGTTCGACCGCGAGCCGGAGTGCCAAGGGCGAACTCATCCTTCTCGTTGATGATGAGGCCTCGGTCCGCGAGATCATGTCGGATGTCCTGCGCTCGCACGGATATTCGGTGGTGACGGCGGTGGATGGCGCCGAAGCGCTCCTGATCTTCCAGCAACGAAAGGGTGAGATCAAAGCGGTCGTTACCGACATGATGATGCCCGCGATGAATGGCGTCACCCTCATGCAGCGCCTGCGGAAGATGAATCCAGAACTGCCCATTATCGCCACGAGCGGATACTGGGCCTCAGCACTCCCAGAGGAGTGGGAACAAACCGTTGCCGACAGATTTCTGATGAAGCCCAGTTCGTCGAACGAGCTGGTCAACACGGTGCGGAAAGTTCTGGAGGAGCGGGAAGAACGGACGCCGACCCCGGGCGAAGGGGGCGTGCCGTGACAAAGCTGGTCCGCAGGAAACGTGCAGATCGGATATCCACCTGGCTTATCGACGACAGTGTCGAGTTTACCGACGCTCTCTCGTTCGTACTTCGCGACGAAGATCAGGCCATTACCCTCTCCGTGTTCCACGCTTGCGCGCCGGCCCTCGAGCTCCTGCGGCGCGGAACCGACCCGCCCGCCGTCGTGCTTCTCGACATCGAAATGCCGGAGCTTGACGGACTCTCGGCCATAGAACCGCTGAAGCAGGAATCGCCTTCGACGTCGATCATCATGCTTACGCACGTGGAGGATGATGAGAAGATCCGGCGCGCGATCGCGATTGGAGCGAATGGCTATGTGTTGAAGTCATCTCCCCCGGCGGACGTCGCCCGGGCTGTCAAAGCCGCGGCTCTGGGAGGCACGCCGATTGACCCGTTCGTCGTAGGCAAGTTACTCGGCGCCCTATCGCCCACGGAGTTTGAAAAGGCCGACTACAAGCTGAGTCCGCGGGAGAAAGAAATAGCGCATTTAATCGTCGACGGCCTCAGCATGAACCTGATCGCACAGTCCCTCGGGATCGGCTACACGACGGTGAATACCTACATCAAGAATATTCACCGGAAGCTGGAAGTTCGGTCGCGCGGTGCGGCGGTGGCGAAGATCTTGCGTGAGAAGCTGATCTGACTTGCCGCGACCTCCTACCGATGTGCACTCCGAAGCTGTGAAAACCGGGGGAAGATTTTCGAGTCGCGGCATGTACGCAACGCCCGGGGGCGATCTTCATGTTTGCCTGCCAAGTGAAAGACACGCTCCTCACGGAGCGAAGGACGAGTATCATTGGGGATCATTCTGCAGAAACTTCCCTCCGTTTGACCGACTCAGAATCCGACTGACCGCTGTCGGCTGACCGTTGAGTGATGCTCCCTGATCTCGCAAATCTGAGATTCACTCAACCCACATTTTGAAGTAATTTCGACCCTTCTCTTTTTCTGCCTCCCTAGTTCTAGGGATACCGCCGTCTTACTGCCGTTTGTATATTTCCGCCGCACAATCTGGACACGACTGGATCGAATTGCGCAGTGGCTCGGAAGCAAGTTCGACATCGACAAAAAGCTGGGCACCGTCGAGGGTATGGTTGGATTCCGGATCTCCCGGACAATCGGGATATCGCGTTCGGCGCCGTCTACAAAGTTGCCGCAAAGCTGCCCGAATCAACAGATCTGCGCGCGACTTGTTCGCCGGTCGAGAATCAGGGAAATCTCGGGAGCTGTACGGCAAATGCGCTGGCGGGCGCTTTAGAATTCCTCGAGCGGAAGGACAGGGTACCTTATGCAGACCTCAGCCGCCTGTTCATCTACTATAACGAACGAGTCATCGAGAACACCGTCAAAACCGATTCGGGAGCGCTGATTCGCGACGGTATCAAGACGCTGGCAAAACAGGGAGTTTGCCCGGAAAGGGAGTGGCCGTACAAGATTGCAAAATTCACATCCAAGCCGACGGCTGCCTGCTACAAAGATGCACAGGAGCATCAGATCACTTCCTATCAACGGATCACAGCGCTCGACGAAATGCGCTCATGCCTCGCGGAGGGATTCCCGTTCGTGTTCGGGTTTACCGTCTATGAAAGCTTCGAGTCGCAGGAAGTCGCGCAGTCCGGAATTGTTCCAATGCCACAGCCAAGCGAGCGTGTGGTGGGGGGACACGCTGTGCTTGGCGTGGGTTATAACGACGCACGCCGACAATTCATCGTTCGGAATTCGTGGGGCCCCGATTGGGGCCTGCAGGGGTACTTTTTTATGCCGTACGATTATCTCTCCAACAGGAATCTCTCGGACGATTTTTGGACGATCCGCCGCGGAGAAAAAATCTAGCGATTCAACCCCTCATGAGAGCCAACGTTTCGATCCAGGGTCAGATCCTCGGCAATCCTTTCAATCAAACGGTGGAACACGAGCTCGTGATACGATGGAGGGGTGAGGTCGTTGCGAGGTTGCAGTCGGATAACGCCGGAAAATTCTGTACATCCGGCATTCATCCCGAAATCTTCGAGCGGCCCCAGGAAGGTTACAGCTTCGAAGTCGACGGGAACATCCCCTCAGCCATCTATCCGTCCTCCCCGTTGAATCTCTCCAACGCCATCCCGTCGGTCGACCTGGACGGCAATGAAGTCATCCTCGTCCCCTTCGCAATTCTGATTCAATAGCCCTTCGCACTCTTTGCGTCATGCCTCGCTTTCCATCCAAGGGTGAGCTCTTTGACCGCCCTTCAATCATCACGTCTTACGCTCTACACTCACCCGGCTCTCACACGCTCTCGCTCTGAAGCCGCCTCGACACGTCCTTCAGCGATGCCCAGCTCTCCATGAGCTCGGGCAGGTACTCCGATGAGGTAATAAAGGTCCAGATGTAGGCGACGATGGCGTAGATGCTGCCGGTGCTGAAATCGTCCAGGTCAATTGCGATGTAAAGCACGACGAGGAAGATCGCGAGAAGGAACAACCGCATCACGCCAAAATTCAGAGCCCCCCAGTTGGCTATCCTCTGCTTCGCCCGTGCCGATTCGTTGAAGTAAGCGCGGACTTTTGGCGGCTCCTGGGTGGAAAATACATCGTAGGTGTTCTCGAACAGGTCATGATACTGCCGTTGCAAATCGCCCACCTTCTTCGTGTACACGCGATTGATCAGGAGCAGGGGGCCGACAATCGTGAGGCATGTAAGCGCGATCCGAGAATCGAACGCCCAGAGGGCCACGACGGCTCCGCCGATCGAGATGATCTGTTCGAGGATCTCCGGGACGCGGTATTCGAAAAAGGTGATATATTGTTCCGAAAGTTGCGCGAGCGCGGCGGTCTTGGATGCGCGTTGTTTCTTCTGTGCGCCCGCGGTGGCGATCTCGGTCGCCAGTTCGGTAAACATCTCCAGATAGATCTTCTGGTCGACAATTCGGCGAACCACGCCTGTGCCTGAATTCACGGCGAAGGCGAAGATCCAGACGAGAAGCGGCATTGCGTCCCGCCAAGAAATGAGAGCCATGAGATTCCCGGCTTTGTCGATCAGCGTGTCGATGACTTTTCCGAACAACGCCGGCTCGACAATCCACGCCACGTTCTCCAGAATGACCAGACCCAGCGCGACGGAGATCTGCTTCCGGAATCGGCCGAGGAGGTCGATCAGGTATGTGCGCTTTCGATTCTTGTCGGATTTCACGGCCGGGAGGGTTGAAGAAGCGTGCGTCGTGGGGAGGCGAAGCAGGGGCCGTGCCTGCCTCTAAGATGCCCGGCCCCGCTTTTCGAATTTCAAGGTCTTGATTTCGTATGGTTTGAATTTGAGTGCGAGCTTTCCCCTCGCGGGTCGCAATTCCCTGATCTCCCGTTCCAGGAGGTCGCACTCGACTACTCTTCTTGGACTCACCCCGAGCCGTAACGTTGAATCGGTTGCGACGCCGTGTGCTTCGACGAGTCGGATGACAAGGGAATCGTCATCTTCCCCGATTTTCACGGCTTCCGGAAGGATATTGGGCCGGTTTTGCTCAACCAGCGGTGAGAGTTCCCGCGATTCGGCGTTGGGAATCGTGAGTAACGGGTGGTTCAACTTCCGCGCCTCACGCGCCGTGGCTCCGCGCGTCCAGGCCCCCTCGTGAGGATAGATGGCGTATGTGAAGATGTGCTCGCCGATGTCCACGAATGTGTCGTGCGGAGACGCGTTTCCCCTGCCCGCTTCCGATATCCGGGGGGATCGCACGAGCGTGAGCCGAAGGACATTCGCGCGCGTGTCATACCCGTACTTGCAATCGTTCAGGAGCGATACGCCGCTCCGTTGGTCTGAAACGTCAGCCCACCGCTGGGCGGGCACTTCAGTTTTCCCCGCATCGCGGTCCTCGCGCGCTTTCGTCCCGCGGGTAATCGCTCCAAAGGGAATTTCAAACGATGCCGTCCCGGATTTGAGGTTGAGGGGAAAAGCGACCTTCAACATGGTCTGGCGTTCCCGCCACTGGAGCTCGGTCACAAAGTCGATGCGATTGGAGCGGTGATACAGGCGCATGTGCTGGATGAGAGTCGAGCCGTTCGGAGACCGGTACTCGCCCCGCAGCGAGGCCCTCAGGGGGCCTGCTTCGGATACCTTCATCTCTTTGAATGCGAATACGTCGATGCGGTGCCGGTCGAGATCCGCCTCAATTTCTGACGCTTCAAATTCCTTCGGCGCATCACGGAATGTCTGGAAGAGGTTTCCCCTTTTTCCGGATTCGAGGAGCTCACGCTTCAATCGTCGGTCGTACAGGGAGCTCAGCGCCCCCTTCTTGTCGAGACGGATGCGGAACATGGGAGTTTCGATGACATGCGGCGTGAGCTTCCACCCTGATCCCGGCGCGGCCGCCCGGTTCCGCGGCCGGACGAACAGATTGACGAACGAGAACGGCGGCATATTTTCGATGTAACAAAGCGCGGACATCGTATTCCTCTCCCGGCGCAGGACTTGCGACTCGACCTCGGAATCTTTGTCGTCGGTTACCAGAATGTCTTTTTCGGAGAACGGCACCTCAATCTCCACATAGTCGCTTCTCTGAAATCCCAGCGAATTGAAGACGGCGCAGCGGAATTCGTTCGCCCGCTTCGGGACGCGCCCCGTCAACCTCTCGAGTCCCTTCCGGATGATTCCGGCAGTAATCTCCGCGATTCTGTCTGCATTTTTCGCGGCTTCCTGATATGCCTCAACCGGAGAAATGCCGGACAGGAGTCCGCTTGCCTGAATCGAAAAGAGTTTCAGCCACGCTTCCCGGAGGTCGGCCTTCGGATACGGAGCCGGCCTGGACTTCGCAGAGGAGGATGCGAGGGCGGCGACCAGCTCCGCAGTATACAAGTGCCGCTCACTCAACCGGTTCTCCCGCTTGATTTGCGACCGGGTTGTATAGGTGCCGCGGTAGCGGTCGAGGTAGATTTCACCCTCCCATGCAGTGACGGCGGACGAGTCGGGCGGAACCGAGGAGAAGAAATTCTTCGGGGTGGAAATGACGGAAGGCGGAAGGCCGACAATGGTTTTGAGGATTCGCGCGGATTCGATCTGATCCTTGGTGATTCCGCTTCCCGCCTCAGAAAGGCCAAATGTCTGGAGGGCGGGCGAACCTGGTTCCGCACCCACCGGGAGCGCTCCGCTCAGGCGAATGTGCTCCGGTGAGACCGTCCCTTCAACGCCCACCGCCGGCACGTAGCTCAGGATCCGCGTGCCGTCGATTCCAACCCACCAGAATGTCCGCTCCGGCGGGGGAGTGGAAGTGTTCTTGCGACGCGGAGAGGTAAAGAAATTATTCACTCCCGCTTTTTTTAATATCTGCGGCAACGATCCCGGAAAACCAAGCACATCGGGAAGCCATGCGGTCTCGGAATCCACGCCGAATTCGCCGGACAAAAAGCGTTTTCCTGCAATGATCTGACGAACGATAGACTCGCCGGACGATATGTTGCAGTCGGGCTCCAGCCAAAACGGGCCCCCGGGTTCCCAGCGCCCTTCGCTGATTCGGACCTTGATCTGGCGGTAAAGCGAAGGATATTCGCGTTTGATCGAGTCCAGCGATGACGGACATCCTTGTGTGACAGACAATTCCGGATACTCCTCGAGCAGCCGGAGCAGCGTGGAATAAATATGAGCCCGGCTCCGCGAGTTCGGCATCGAACCTTCCGCCGTCTTTTCATTCGACTCTCCGACCAGCATGACGGGCCCGGTCGCCGTCGTCTTGAATTCCGTCTCCAGAGTCGTCGTCAGGAATCGATGTGCCCTCCCGATCGCCCGCGGATACTCTTCCCCCTCCGGCTTGAAGTACTTGAGGAAGATCAACGTTCGCCTGATTATCTCGCGAATGTCCCGCGATTCCTGCGAGCCGTGCTCATGGAGGCCGTCGAGGATTCGGAGCGTGTTGAGAGCATGCCACAAACTTCGCGCAGTCGGGTTCAACGTGACAAGCTCGGACTGTCCAAATAAACTGAGTTCTTTCTGCCGGCCGCTGGATGCCTGAATGGCGAAGACCAATTGCTGGTGGGAACGTGCCTTGTCTCCCAGGTAGACCTCCCTCTGCGACCGGTTGAGACCCTGGTAGGGCTCGCCGTTCACGAAGAGGAGTCCGTCCGGGATTTCCAGCAGGAGGGCGAGGGGTTTTCCCGCGAACTGTTCGGGGAGAGAGACTCTCTGTCGAAACCAGAATATCTTGTCAAACTTGCCCCAGCTGAAAGGGACGCGGATAGGCAGCCACGACTTGTCCTTGAAGGCAGGACTTTGAGCCGCAGGCACATCCCCCTCCTTCATTTTCCAATCGGGAATCGCGAGGCGCTGGGGATAAATGTGACGCTCGATGTGGGGAAGAATTTCCTCGAGTAGGTCTACTGCCATTTTTGCGCCTATTTCAAAAAAGGGTGGTGGAAAATAGGGATTAGTACGAGAATGTGCAAGAATTACTTGAGGTAAACAGCCAGAAATTTCGTTGCTATAGCACCCTCTTTCCCATACATTGCCGGCGGAAAAAGTCCGACGCAGGAAGAGATCGACGCTTGCGCTACTGACAGTGAACAGGCACGCGTCGTCATCATTTGACTGACCGTCCGGGATACGCTTCCTGCCTGAGAACACATCCCTCATTTTCGATGGAAAGAAGAAGATTAATTCTGAGTGCAGTCGCCGTTTGCCTGATCGCGGCGATTACCTATTTCGTCTTCGTCCCGAGTCGTGCAGACGAGTTGTTCATCAACGGGCATATTTATACGCTCGACGCCGACAACACTGTGGCGGAGGCGATCGCAGTCAGGGGAGATCGGATCGTAGGGGTCGGATCTTCCGGCTCGATTGTGCGAAAGTTCAAGGCGCCTGCGACCGTCGACCTTGGGGGCAAGACCGTGCTCCCCGGATTCATCGACAGTCATGCACATTTTCTGTCCCTGGGTTTGGCTCGCCTGACGTTGGACCTCGGCGGCGCGCAATCGGAGCGGGAGGCCGCGGAACGGGTTGCGCAGGGAGCGGCGCGGGCGGCTCCCGGAAAATGGATTCGCGGCCGCGGATGGGACCAGAACCGCTGGCCCACGAAGCGTTTTCCCGTGCGCCAAAGTCTCGACAGAGTGTCTCCGCAGAATCCCGTTTTTCTGTCCCGCGTCGACGGACACGCCGCGTGGGTCAACTCGATGGCGCTCGGCCTTGGAGGAGTGACAAAATCCACGCCGGACCCGCCGGGCGGAAGAATTGAGCGCGATGCGAATGGAAATCCGACCGGTGTCTTGATCGATAACGCTCAGGAGCTTGTCCGGAGTCAACTGCCTGGCATGACGGACGAAGATGCATCGGAAGCGATTCACCTTGCGATCCAGGAATTCGTCAGCGACGGATTGACCGAGGTCCACGATATGGGAGTGGACTCGAACGAAATCCGCGTCTACAAGCATTTGATCGACCGAAACGAATTTCCGTTCAGGGTGTATGCCGCGATCGGAGGGGTGGGAGGGACATGGGATGAGATTTCGCAGAAGGGACCGATCATCGGATACGGAGGGAACCGGCTGACGATTCGGTCGCTGAAGCTTTACGTCGACGGAGCCCTCGGCTCGCGCGGCGCCGCGCTCATCGAGCCGTACAACGACGACCCGGGGAATCGCGGACTGACGGTAACGTCGGAGGAGGTTTTGCGACGGGCGGTGGACGAAGCGCTTGCTCGGGGATTCCAGGTTTGCACGCACGCCATCGGCGACCGCGCGAACAACATCATCCTCAACGTTTATGAAAATGCCCTCAAAAACCATCCCACACCCGACGCGCGTCTTCGCGTGGAGCATGCGCAAATCCTCGAACCCGACGACATCCCCCGCTTCAAAAAGTTGGGCGTCATCCCCAGCATGCAGCCGACTCACTGTACCTCGGACATGTATTGGGCCGAGTCACGCCTTGGCCCTTCACGCATTCGCGGCGCGTACGCGTGGCGGTCGCTGCTCCGGACGGGTGTTTTCATCTGCGGAGGGTCTGATTGTCCTGTGGAAGATCCCAACCCGATACTCGGCATCTACGCTGCATGCACGCGCCAGGACAAATTTGGGAAACCTCGAAACGCATCGGACGTGGCCGCGGGGTTCCAGTTATCCCGGGAGGGGATCACGGACAGCACCGCTTTTCAAAACGGATGGTACGAATCACAGAGAATGACCCGCGACGAGGCAGTCCGCTGCTTCACCATCTGGGCGGCGCGGGGTGCGTTTGAAGAAAGTGTCAAGGGAAGTCTCGAAAACGGGAAGCTTGCAGACTTTGTGGTCCTGTCGTCGGACGTCATGACGGTTCCGGCCGTCGAGCTCCTCTCGACAGTCGTGGAAAAGACTGTCATCGGCGGCGCCGTCGTTTACACGAGAGAAGCGCAGCCGTAGAGTCACAACGCGCGATAGTCCTTGACCGCGCCGGAATTGATTGTTTTTCCGCCGAAAAGTTCGTAGTATTCTTTCTGGATTCGCCCGTCCCCACTTGAACCATCTCTCGAAATGCCCTACAAAGTGCTGATCGCTGACGACGACGAAGGTCAGCGTAAATCACACGGTTTTGCCCTGGAAGTCGCGACAGCCATTCTCGAGGACGAAATATCGATCGTCGAGGCGGCAACGAGCGTCGAAGCATGGGCGAAGATCAAGGCGGATAAGTTCGACCTCATCATTCTGGACAACGATTTCAAAGATACGAACCTCAAGGGGCATCTTCCGGGAATCGCCCTGCTGCAGTTGGCGAAGAAGGAGGGACCGAATCGCGGCACAGCGACTTTTTTTTGCAGCGCAGATGCCTACGATACGCTGAAGTCGATGGTGGAAAAACACGGGGGTTTTTATCTCCCGAAGGTCGGCTACGACATCGAAAAAGTAGCCGTGCTTTTCGCGGAAAAAATGAAGAAAAAGTAAGGGAAGACGTCAGGGACGAAAACGCAAAGGTCGCACGAGGCGACCTTTTTTCTTTTGTGGCTTGTGGACCCGTTGTCCGCTATCTCGGTCGTTGAACGAAGGAACTTTCGTCTGCACGTTGCAGAGGGAATACTGTTCATCGGAAGCAGTACGTTCATATCTTTGCAGACGACGCTTCCGCTGCTGATCAGGACTTTGGGCGGTAGCAATGTGGTGATCGGCGCGCTGCCGGTCGTTTCGTTTATGGCGCTTTTCCTTCCGCAAATCATCTCGGCGCATTACCTCTCGCGATTCAGGTTCCGAAAGCAGTTTGTCCTCGTCGGCGGTTTGATGCATCGGTTCCTGCTTCCTGCGATCGGGGTCTGCCTCCTGATCATCGGTACCAGGAGACCCTCGGCAGCGCTTTTTTTCTTCTTTGTTCTTCTTGGATTCAATCAGATTCTGATCGGAATCACGACGCCGGCGTGGTACGACTTTGTCGCAAAAACCGTCGACCCCGCGAAGCGAGGGCGGCTCATGGGCATCCGCTCATCGCTCGGGGCAGGCCTCGCATTTGCGAACGGATTTGTTCTGGTATTCCTCCTGTCGCGCCTTCAATATCCCGCGAACTTTGCCTCCATTTTCGGCGCGGCATTTGCGTTTCAGTTCGCGTCGTATCTTGTCCAGCGTCGGGTCGACGAACGCAACGAATCCGCGGTCTCAACACGACTTTCTCTCGGCGAGTTTATTCGATCCCTCCCGCCATTCCTGGAAAGAAACCGCACCCTCCGACAATTCCTGTTCGCATCCACCTTTCTTCTCGTCGGCCTTGTCCCGATGGGATTTTTTCTGGTCGCGGCGTTTGCACGGTTCCATCCGCCCGACAGCTATGTCGGCTATTTAACCGCCGCTGCGGTCGGATCGCAGGTTGTTCTGGGGGCTCTCGTCGGATTTGTCGCCGACCGGTGGGGGAGCAAAGCGTCGCTCCTCTGTTCTGCCTCGCTGTTCGCGTGCGCGACCGTGGTGGCCCTCTTCAGCACGTCGATTTTCTCGTACGTCATTGTCTTCATACTCATCGGCGCGAACATCTCCGCCGAAATGTTGATTCGGTATAACTTTGCGGCGGATTGCTCAACCCCCGAGGATCGACCGGTCTCGATCGGGATCATGAACTTCTGGCTGGCGCCGCTGTATCTTGTCTACATACTCGCCGGATGGTGGAGTGACGCGCACGGCTACGCATCGCTCTTCGGAGTCTGTCTCGTGTTCAGCATTGTCGGCATCGTACTTCTCGCCCGGGTTCCCGACCCCCGCAAGCTGCGGCTTGCGCTTTCTTCCAAATAATTCTACATTCCTCGGACGATAAATTTTCCCCGTTCGCGTCGACGCAGGAAGACAATTCGTGTACGAAAAAAGCCTCAACGAAGCTGAACGCATTCTCGCCACGCGGGGGCATGTCATCGTGGCGGTCAAAGAAATTTGGGGGGAGGTGTGCAAACGTGCGCGCGAGCAGCGCTTCGAAACTGCGTCGCTGGTCGATTTCACCGCCATGCTCGAGGCCGACGACCGATTCGACCTCGTGTCGGAGGACGCGACATCTCAGCGGCGTGACGTCGATGAGGGGATTGAATCGGAGGACGGAGGGGAAGGCATTCAGCTCGGGTTCGGCGGCGAAGACCGGGTGAAGCTGCGACGCTTCCGGCTCCGGACGGACGAAGCGGCGGAGGTGGAAGAATCGACGCCGAGCATTGTGCGAGGGATCAGCGTTTCGGCGTCGCGGACAACGGCCGGCCGGATCCACACGTCGAAAACAAATCGACAGAATGGGAACGGAGGGCGCGCTCGGCGGGGGAAGCGTTCGTTCAAAGCAGGGAAAGCTAACCATACGCGAAAGTGATAGGATGTTCCAGGAGACTCCGAAGATCCGAACGGTTCGCGACCTCATGCGGTTCGCGATCGACCACCTGGAGAAGAAGGGATTTGACGAAGCGCGTCTTCACGTCGAGCTCCTTCTTGCGCACGCCCTCGGCTGGCAGCGAATCCAGCTTTACACACAATCGGACAAACCTGTTTCGCGGGATGAGCTCAAGAAGTTTCGGTCGCTTTTCGAACGTCGGCTCAATCGGGAGCCGGTCCAGTACATTATCGGAACGACGAGCTTCATGGGACTCTCTTTTGCGGTCGACCGCAGGGGGTTAATCCCCCGGCCGGAGACGGAAACCCTCGTTGAGCAGACGATGATCTGCTGCAATCAATTCGACGGCAGGCATCCAGTTTCCGTCATCGAAATCGGAACGGGGACCGGCAACATCGCCGTCTCGCTTGCGAAGTTTGTGCGTGACGTGTCGATTGCAACCATAGATAACAGCGCGGAGGCGCTTGAGCTGGCACGGTCCAACGCGACGCGTCACGGCGTGGAAGGAAAAATTGCCTTCCATCTCATGGATGTTTTCGAACCCGTGGATCAACTCCTGCTGAAGCGGTTCGACGTCCTCGTGAGCAATCCCCCCTACATCCCGCGGGATGAATGGGAACAGCTCCAGTCGGAGGTGAGACGCTTTGAGCCGACAGGAGCGCTGACCGACGGCAATGATGGATTCGAGTTCTATCGACGGATCGTCGAGCTTGCACCGTACCTGCTCAGGCACGAGGGGGTGTTGCTCTTCGAAGTCGGGTTTGGCCGGGCCGAAGCGGTCGCCGCCATGATGAACGATTCAGGTTTCACAGATATTGAGATCTTTCAGGACCTCCAGGATATCCCACGGGTTGTTTCCGGAACGTGCTCCTCGAAGTCCCGGGGAACCATCGCCTCGAATTAATCCCCCATCCTCCCGGGGTTCGTGTCGCTTTTCCCATAGATGACGCCGGCATGCGAGCAGTCGTTCAGCGTGTAAGAGAATGCTCCGTCACAATTGCCGGAAAGCCGCACAGCGGTATCGGCCCCGGAATTCTGGTCCTGCTTGGTATTGGGAGGGAGGATACGAAGGCCGCTGCCACGACGCTCGCGCAGAAGATCGCGGCAATGAGGATATTTGACGACGGGTCGGGGAAGATGAATCTATCGCTGGTCGACGTTCAAGGGTCGGCGATGGTGGTCTCCGAGTTCACGCTTTACGGTGACGCGAGCAAGGGGAATCGGCCGAGCTACCACGAAGCCGCGGAGGCGGGAATGGCGGAACAGTTGTACGGGTCCTTCGTCGAGGAGATGAAAAGAATCGCCGGGCCGGACAAGATTTCGACGGGAGTCTTTCGTTCGATGATGGACATTGCCCTGGTGAATGACGGCCCCGTCACGCTGATCCTCAACACGCCGTAAATTTCCCTCCCCTTGCTGTCGATACCCGATGAGAGTCATCCTCCTCTTTGTTGACGGTGTCGGGATCGGCGCAGCCGATGCGGCTGTCAATCCGTTTTTTCGAGCCGAGCTTCCATGGCTTCGCGGGGCGACGGGCGGCAGAATTCCCCATCATCACGACCGAAGGATCTCGAGTCCGCGCCTCGAGATCGTCCCTGCAGATGCCACTCTGAGAATGCCCGGACTCCCCCAGAGCGGAACCGGCCAGACGACGATTTTCACGGGGACCAATGCGGCGCGGGTGTTCGGCCGTCACTTCGGACCTTTTCCCCCGACCTCCCTCAGGACGATGATCACGGAACGAAATATATTTCGCCGGCTCCAGAGAAAGGGAAGGTCCGTCGTCTTTGCGAACGCGTTCCCCTCCCGTTTTTTTGAGTACACCGAATCGGGTACAAGAAGATTGAGCGTGACGACACTTTCATGCAAGCTCGCCGGGGTGCCTCTCCTGCGGTCGGAGGATTTGTTGCGGAATGAAGCGGTCTCGGCCGACCTCATTCGTTCGCGGTGGGGCGAGCTCGGGCATCCTGCGGTGAAGCCGATCAGCGCCCGAGAAGCCGGGCATCATCTCTGGTCCATTGCCGCACGGCACGATTTCACTCTGTTCGAATACTGGCTCACCGACCACGCGGGGCACAGCCAGAAAATGGATTTTGCAGTCAACGTCCTCGAACTCCTCGACGAATTTCTTGGAGGATTCTTCGAGCGATTCGACTTCGACAATTCCCTCTTCGTCATGGTAAGCGACCACGGCAACATCGAGGACCTCTCAACCAAAACGCACACGCGCAATCCGGTTCCGTGCATGATCCTCGGCAGCGGCAGGAAAAAATTCGCTCACACGATCCATTCCCTCATCCAAATCACGCCGACGGTCGTTCGAATGCTCGGGAGCCCGTGAATGAAGCCGGTCTAAATCGAAGACCGGCGCTCCGGTTTACCCTCCTCCTGATTCTCGGCATCGTTTCTGCGAAAACGATGCACGTTGCCCCCGTCGCCCCATTCCTGGTACTTTCCGCGGCGATAGGGCTGGTCCTGCTATTTCGAAAAATCCATCGAACTGATTTCGGGGATGTCGTCTTACAGATTGCCGTGCTTGCGCTCGGCCTCGCGCTGGAATCGTATCGCATGGATCGATTGGACAGCACTGTCGAGGCGCCCCGGAGAGCAGGCGAAGCGGTCGTTGCTGCCGGCATGGTCGACAGCGAGCCGACCGCACAGGGGAAGAGGTTCGTTTTTGCGCTCCATGCCGGCTGGATCGCTCGGGACAGCGTCAAAAGGGTCTGTGACAAAAGATTCCTGATAGTCGTACGAGCGGAACGCGGGACGACGGGCGGGGCGGGCATCGTCGATGGGTTGGAAATGCGCTGTGCGGGACAACTGGAACCGATGCCGATTCCGCGGAACCCGGGGGAATTCGACTACGGCCGATATCTGGAAATGAACGACATCCAGGGAATCATCAGCGTCTCTTCCTTTTCGAATCTGCTTGTTTCGAGATCCCCGCCGGGAAACAGATTCGAGCGTTTGGTATCCAAATGGCGTGCGGGCTCCTATGCCGTGTTCGACCGGCTCCACGGACACGACCATGCCGCCTTCCTCAAAGGAATCGTCCTCGGATATCGGGCCGACATCTCCGCAGAAATCAAGGAAGCGTTTCTCAACACGGGAACCGTCCATATTCTGGCGGTTTCGGGCTCGAACGTTGCGTTCGTGATCATGATCATCTCTTCGACGCTCGGACTGCTGCGTGTGCCAAGAAAGGCCGCCTCGTCGCTGGTTATCATCGGATTAATCGTGTACATGATTCTGACCGGCTCGAGCGCTTCCGTTGTCCGCGCGACGATCATGGCGATCGTCCTCCTGATGGGCAGCCGTCTCGGGCGGAACGCCGATGTTTACAATTCGATCAGCGTCTCAGCCCTGGTCCTGCTTCTTGTCGACCCTGAAACGCTTTGGGATCCGGGCTTCCTCCTTTCGTATGCCGCCGTCCTCTCGATCATCTACTTCTATCCGAAGCTGGAAGTATTGATCGTGCGTACCAAGTCCGATACTCCCCTGACGTCGCTTCTCGAAAACGCCGAAAAGCTTTTCACCGTGTCCCTGGCGGCACAGATCGGCACCATCCCGTTCACCGCCTACTATTTTGGGAAGATGTCCTTTGTTTCGCTTCTGGCCAACATTCTTGTCGTTCCGATGAGCGGGCTGAATACGTTCATCGGCGCCGCCGAGGCGTTCTTCCTTCCGTTGAGCGGCTGGATCACCGGGACGTTCGTTGCTGCCAATGATTTTCTGATCTGGTTTTTGCTCCGTTTTGTCCGCTATGCCGCGGCACTTCCGTTCGCGTATATCAATGTTCCCCGCATCGGAGTCACGTATCCCCTCGTCTACTACGTCGCCGTCATCTGGGCGTTCAACATTCGGACTCCCCGCGCTGCCAGGAGGTTCCTCATCTCCCTGCTCATCGCGGCCGATTGCTTCCTGATCTTCACGATGGCCGGAAATCGGAAAAGTCCGTTCCGAGTGACGGTATTCGACGTGGGGCAGGGGGACTCGATCTTTCTCGAATTCCCGAACGGCAGGAAAATGTTGGTGGATGCCGGTCCGCGCTCGGTCGGCTACGACAGCGGTGAGCGGATCCTCGTTCCCTTCTTCCAGCGATGCGGATTCGGGACGATGGATGCGGTCGTCGTCTCGCACGGCCACAGCGACCACATCGGCGGATTTCCGTATTTGCTCTCCCACGTTTCGGTGCGTACATTGCTCGAAGCCGACACCGTCTTTCATTCCCATCTGGAGCAGGAAATGATCGAACTGGCGCGGCACCTGGAGGTCCCGGTTGTTCGGAAGGGAGCCGGGGAGACAATCGTCATCGACCCTTCCGTGCGCATTTATGCGGTACATCCGTTCATGCCCTCGGACGCGGCGACGAACCTCAACAACGAGTCGCTCGTTCTGAAAATCGTCTACGGAAAAACTTCCCTTCTCCTTGCCGGGGACAGCGAACTCCCGGCGGAGGCAAAAATGATCCGGCGCTACGGCGGATTTCTCTCTTCCGAGCTTCTGAAGGCCGGGCATCATGGGAGCAAGACAAGCTCGAGCGAGGATTTCCTTCGAGTCGTCAGGCCCCGCTGGGCGGTCGTTTCCGTCGGCGCGCGGAACAAATTTCATCATCCCTCGCTTCAGGTCCTGGAGCGCATCCGTTCCTTCGGGTGCAAGGTATTTCGGACCGATGAAACCGGCGCCGTCATGTTTGAGAGCGACGGCAACCGCTGGAATGAGGTCGACTGGCGGAAAAGCGAATGACGCAGAACATCATCCACCATGTGGTGAGCCATGCACAATAATCTGGGCGAAACAAAAGAACGTTGGGAACGGGATGTGCTCCGGCCGGCCCTTGCAAAAGCAAAGGAGCGGAGCGCGGAGTTCAAAACAGATTCAGGTATTCCGGTGGATCGTTTCTATCTGCCGGTTGAGAGCTCGTACGAAGAGCGCCTTGGTTTTCCCGGAGAGTTTCCTTTTGTCCGGGGAATACATCCTGTCATGTACAGGAATAAATTTTGGACGATGAGGCAGTACGCCGGCTTCGGCACCGCGGAGGAGTCCAACCACCGCTACCGCTATCTGATCGCCTACGGTACGACGGGGCTCTCGGTCGCATTCGACCTGCCAACGCAGATGGGATACGACTCCGACCATCCGGTGGCGGAAGGAGAAGTCGGCAAGGTGGGCGTGGCGATAAACTCGTTGGATGATATGGAAGTGCTCTTCGACGGCATCGACCTCGAAAAGGTCACGACTTCGATGACGATAAACGCGACCGCGCCGATCCTTCTCAGTCTTTATGTAGCGCTCGCCCGCCGCCGTGGCGGGGATGTTCGGAAGCTGTCGGGGACGGTGCAGAACGATATTCTGAAGGAGTTTGCAGCGCGCGGGACCTACATTTATCCTGCGGGGCCGTCGATGCGCCTGGTGACTGATGTTATTCAGTGGACAAGCTCCAACCTGCCCCGGTGGAATCCGATATCCATCAGCGGATATCACATGAGGGAAGCGGGGGCGACGGCGGTTCAGGAAATCGCGTTCACCATTGCCAACGCGCGGGCATACGTCGATGCGGCGATTCAGCGGGGTCTTCCCGTCGACAGCTTCGCCGGCCGGCTGTCGTTCTTCTTCAACGCGCACAATAATTTTCTTGAGGAGGTCGCAAAGTTCCGCGCGGCGCGGAGAATCTGGTCCCGGCTGATGCGCGATACCTACGGCGCGAAAGACCCCGAAAGCTTGAAACTTCGATTTCACGCGCAGACCGGCGGGGCAACACTCACGGCTCAGCAGATCGACAACAACGTTGTCCGGGTGACGGTGCAGGCGCTTGCGGCTATCCTGGGGGGCTGTCAGTCCCTGCACACGAATTCCCGGGACGAGGCCCTCGCGCTCCCGGCGGAGGATTCGGCGCGGCTCGCACTCCGCACCCAGCAGGTTCTCGCCCACGAAACCGGAGTCGCCGATACGGTCGATCCGCTCGGCGGTTCGTATTATGTGGAATATCTGACGGACGAGATCGAGCGAAGTGTGTGGAAGTATCTCTCCACCATCGAAAATGCGGGGGGTGCGGTCAAGGCGATAGAAAAGGGATACTATCAGAACGAAATTGCGGAAAGCGCGTACCGGTATCAAATGGCAATTGAGCGGAAAGAAAAGGTGGTCGTCGGCGTCAATGAATTTCAGGAAGAAGAGGAGAAAGAACCCCCGCTCCTGCGCATCGATGACACCGTGCGAGTGCGCCAAATTGAGCGATTGAATCGGACGCGAAAGGAGCGCAACGGCTCAGACGCCATGCAGGCGCTCGAGGCCGTCGCAAAGGCCGCTCAAGGATCCGACAACCTCATGCCGCATCTTCTCGGAGCGGTGGAAGCACGGGCAACCGTCGGAGAAATATCGGATACGCTGCGCAAGGTCTGGGGGGAATTTCGGGAATAGGCTCCCGCTGACAAAACTTGATTTTGTGACCCGGTCATGATATGATGAGCGGATGAAGCACACAGCGCTAACCCGCGTCCCTTCCAACCCCATCTCGGCGGAACGGTCAAGCAGTCTTGTGCGTTCTGAGTCTCACAACTGACTGATACGGAAGGATGGGGGAGCTCTTCAAACAGCTTTCGCAGTGAAAATCTCAGTACATTGAACACAACCTACTTGCGGAGCATATTGATTAATTGTTAACGGTTGGGGTATCCCCCATGAAGGTTTTATTCCGTCGGCCGGGCGCAGGGAGCCGGCAAAGAAACGGATCGCCAGAGAGTTCCCGCCGGGGCATGTCTGTTTGTGCACTGCTCGCCCTCGTGGTGCTCCAATTTCCGGCACTCAACTCCCAGGTCCGGAAAATGGTGATCGAAGGAAACATCCAGATCGAGAACGGCTCTGTTCCCGCATCGGCGCTCATTCGTATCCTCAGGCCGGATTCGTCAATCGCGGCCACGGCTGTACCATACTCCCTGAATTTCCGGCAGTTCGGCATAAGGATCTCGACGCTTCAAGGTTTTGTCGAAAACGACCGGATCCACTTCCGCGTGGTGCTCTCCAAACGGGATTCGTTCGTGGCACGGACTCTCGGTCCGGGGTTGGTATTTCGCGGGACCGATCCTTCGGAGGTTCCTCCGGTCATCAGTGTAAACCTGTTCCGTAACCATCCTCCAACTTTCCGCCGCCTGATCCCCGATACGATCATCGATGAAGGGCAGCCGTTCCGCTACCGGCTCATCGCCAGCGACCTGGACGCAGACACGGTGCGCTTCGGCATTTCCCAGGGGCCGGAGGCATCGGACATCGACCCCATTACGGGACTCTTTGAATGGACTCCGACCTACGACGATGCGGGCCAGTACCGGATCGTCGTCGATGCACGCGACGGCTTCGAACGCACGATTTCGCGGCCCATGCGCATACGCGTCCGAAACGTCAATCGGCCGCCTGCTTTCGTCGCGGTTGCCCGTGATACGACGATCCATGAAGGTCAGACTCTGCGTCTTGCCTACTCGGCGCGTGACCCGGATGAAGACACGCTCAGTTACACGCTCAGAGATTCCGGAAATCGGGTCCAGCTTTCTTCGAGCACGGGAATTTTCGACTGGACTCCGACATTCGACCAGTCGGGAGTGTACGATTTCCGGGCGGTCGCGTCCGACGGCGATCTCGCCGACACCTCCGCCGTAACAGTCGTAACCGTCCTTAATGTCAATCGCCCCCCGGTCTTCATCAGCGCCGTCAGGGAAACGTCGATCGCCGAAAATCAGGAGATTCGACTGCAGTATGAAGCAGACGACCCTGATGGGGACAGCACGTCGTTCTCGCTCCGTTTCGGACCGGTCGGCATGACACTTTCGCCCGAAGGCACCCTTCGATGGAAGCCGACGTTTCTCCAGGCCGGCCGATACGTCATCGTCGTGGCCGTGCACGACAGCGAGCTGACGTCGGAGTATCAGACGACAATCGGAGTG
>DATJYV010000048.1:0-4096 GCA_035499415.1 Bacteroidota bacterium | reverse complement strand
TCGGATCTGTGCGGTGTGCGTCTCTTTTCGTCCGCTTCAGCATAATGTAGAAAGATCCTCCCTGACAATCACCCTCCACCGTGTCTGCGTATCCCATGGGCCGGGGCATGTTGCTTTCTCTTTCCGATTGAACGATATTATTGGGACGCGTACTTCGCTGCGATCCGGCGTGCCCTGTCTCCTCACAAAATTATCATCGCGAACATCCCAACCCGGGAACATCTGACCGATCCATGGCGCCGACCCGACAGGTGACGGGAGTCTTGTGGCTCCTCTGCACCGTGCTTTCCCCCGGTTGGTCACTGGCGCAGCCGGAGAAAATCGCGTTCGAACACCTTTCTCTCGAACAAGGGCTTTCCCAATCTTCGGTCTACGCCATCGTCCAGGACTCCCAGGGTTTTCTCTGGTTCGGCACACAGGACGGTCTCGACCGGTATGACGGATACACGTTCACGGTTTTTCGCCATAACCCCGACGATTCCTTATCCATCTCCCACAATTATATTCTCCGACTTTTCATCGATTCGCAAGGAAGGATGTGGGCCGGCACCGGCGGCGGGGGCCTCAACGTCTACGACGCCGCGACGAATCAATTCAAAAGATACGGGAGTCAACCGGAAGATTCGACGTCCCTCAGCGATAATACCGTCTACCGCATTTACGAGGACCATCGCGGGACGATCTGGGTTGCGACGCAGCACGGTCTGAATCGCCTCGACGCCTCGGGCGAAAAATTCCGGCGCTTCTCTGCAGGTCCGAACGACGTCCATTCGCTTCCCGACAACCTCATCTCGTGCCTCCTGGAAGACCGGCAGGGAAGGTTATGGATCGGAACGTCAAAGGGCGTCTGCCTCTACGACCGGGACGCCGACCGCTTCACGCGCATTCCGGGGTGCGATGAACTCATCAATTCCATCCTCCAATCACCAGACGGGGGGCTCTGGTTCATCGGTTCGTCATCGTTCGAGTACGACTCGACACGGGGACGGCTGATACCCATGAGGCCTGCCGTCCATGGAAGCGAGCAATCGATACTCAATCCGGACGGTACGCTCTTATGCGGCTCGGTCGACGGCCTGCACCACATCGACCCGCGTCGTCACCGCGAAACGGTCTGGCATCACGACCCCGCCGACGCACAAAGTCTCAGCGAGAACTCCGTCATTTCCCTGTGCCGGGACCGATCCGGCATCCTCTGGGTGGGGACGTTCAACGGCATCAATAAATATGTTCCCACGAAAAAGAAATTTGAGACGTACACCTATAACGCGAAGAATCCGAACTCTCTCAGCAGCCCTCGTGTGCGCGGATTCTCCCAGGACGCCACGGGGGCCGTCTGGATCGCGACGGAGGACGGTCTCAATCGGTTCGACCCGGGGACCCAAACGTTCATCCGCTATTACGGCCCGCCGAAGGGGCGGAACGAGCTGAATGCGAATCATTTTTGGGGAGTGATGGTCGATGCGTTCAGTCCCGCCGTGTCGGTCTGGGCCGTGACAAATGGTCCGAGCATCAACCACCTGACGTTTCCCCACGGTCGCGACCTCCGCCATCCGCACGTGGACCACTACAACCAGACGACTTCGGGACAACAGAACCTCCCGAACGGAATCGTTGCATCGGTCTATCAGGACCGCTCCGGCGACATCTGGTTCGGACATCTCGGGGACGGTGTGACGAAGTACGACCGCAGACGCGGAACCTTCTCGCATTTCCAGAGTCTCGCGAACGAGCGGATCAACGCGATGTATGAGGACACGCGGGGGTCGCTGTGGGTGGGGGGATACACGCTCGGTCTGCATCGTTTGAACCGGGAACGCGGTGTCTTCGAACCCTTCTTCGCCGGAACGCGGTTCGAGAAATCGGTCGCGGGCAACAGCACGCTGAGCATGTGCGAAGAACCGGCGGGGACGATGTGGGTCGGCACGTACGACGGCCTTCTGGAAATTCGCGACGGCACGGTCATCGGCACGCTGACCGACAAGGAGGGACTCCCGAACAACGTCATCTATGCGATCCTGTCCGACCGGAAGGGAAATCTCTGGATGAGCACGAACAAAGGGATTGCCCGGTACACGCCGGCAACGGGGCAGATTCGGTCGTTCGACGCCGACGACGGGCTCCAGAGCAACGAATTCAACCAGGGGTCGGCACTCCGTGCGCGTGACGGCGCGATGTATTTCGGCGGAATCCTGGGCTTCAACCGGTTTTACCCCGACAGCATCAGGGACAATCCGAATATTCCGCTCGTGGTCCTCACGGATTTCAGGATCTTCAACAAAAGTGTGGTTCCCTCAGACCGCGAAACACGGATCCGGAGCGCCATCACGCAGGCGGAAGAAATACGGGTTCCCTACTACGACAACGTGATCACCTTTTCGTTTGCCGCGCTGGAATTTACAGACCCCGCGGAAAACAAGTACGCCTACCGGATGGAGGGGTTCGACAAAGGATGGGTGGAATCGGGGACGAAACGGGAAGCGACGTACACGAATCTCAACCCGGGCACGTACACCTTCGGCGTCAAGGCGTCGAACAACGACGGCGTGTGGACGGAAGAAGGGACATCGATCCGCATCGTCGTCGAGCCCCCCTGGTGGATGACGTGGTGGTTCCGCGGGCTTGTGCTCGTCATATTTCTCTCGGTGGGTCCGGTCGTGTATTTCCGCCGCGTCTCCGCGCTGAAGAAGGAGTACGCCCGACAGCAGGAATTTTCGCGGCGCCTGATCGAGCGCCAGGAGAGCGAGCGGAAGCGGATTGCCTCCGAACTCCACGACAGCATCGGCCAGGATCTTCTCGTCATCAAGAATCGTACGTACCTCGCAACCCAGGCGAAGCCGGTACCGGCCAGGATCAAGCAGCAGCTGGACCAGATCATGGAGACGGTCACGCAATCCCTGCAGAATGTCCGCCGGATCGCCCGAAACCTGCGGCCGTATCACCTCGACCGCGTCGGATTGCCCGGGGCGATTCGCTCCATGCTTGAGACGGCGTCCCAATCGTCCGGAATCATTTTCGAAACCAATCTCGATGCGGTGGGCGAACTCTATCCGGATGCGTCAAAGGACATGGAGGTGAACCTGTACCGGATCGTGCAAGAGAACGTCAACAACATCCTCAAGCATTCGGAGGCGAAACATGCGCGTGTTGAATTCCAACGGACAGACGGCCGCTTGAGCGTCGTGATCCGGGATGACGGAAAAGGATTCGACCCTGCGACCGTCCACTCGGCGGCATCGACGGCCGGGCTTGGCCTCACGGGCATGGCCGAGCGGGTCCGAATTCTGAGCGGAACGTACGCCGTCGATTCCAGGCCGGGAACCGGAACGACAGTCACCATCGTCATACCTTATCGGGCAATACCATCATGAAGAAGCAAGCGACTCCGAAGAAGGAGGGACCTGTCAGGATTATCCTTGCCGATGACCATCCGCTTTTTCGCAAGGGGCTGTTCGACGTTCTTGCGGAGGACGGGCGGTTTGAAATCGTCGGGGAGGCGGGGGATGGAATCCGGGCGCTTGAACTGATCGAACAGAAGAACCCCCGCGTCGCGATCCTCGACATCGACATGCCGAACATGAGCGGCCTCGACGTGGCGGCGGAAGTGACGAAACGGAAACTGCAGACGGAGGTCGTCGTTCTGACGATGCACGAGGATGCGGGACATCTTGGGATTGCGATGGATGCCGGGGCGATCGGGTATGTGCTGAAGGATACGGTGGCGGCGGAAATCGTCCATTGCCTGGAGGCCGTCCTGAGCGGGAAGAACTACATAAGCCCCACGCTCTCACAGCATCTGCTGAAGAAGGACGCGCGGGCAGCGGCGGGCATGGCGCAGAAGCTCGGGCTCTCGTCGCTTACAGCGGCCGAGCGGAAAATTTTGAGACTGGTCTCGCAGAGCAAATCGTCGAAAGAAATCGCTGCGGCTCTGTTCATCAGCGAAAAGACGGTCTCGGCGCACCGGGCGAATATTTGTTCCAAGCTCGGGCTCCACGGCACGAATGCGCTTCTGAAGTTCGCGCTGGAGAACAAGGAAAAGCTGTAACGAGCGGTGAGCTCCCGGCGTTTGGCGGTCGGCGATAAGGCCTCTTCGATC
>DATJYV010000047.1:0-15100 GCA_035499415.1 Bacteroidota bacterium | reverse complement strand
GAAATGCAACGACACTCGTTTCCCGGTAGTGTCCTATTTCCAAGCAACCGTCACCCCGAACTTGGTTCGGGGTCTGTGAACGTCAGATGCTGAAACGAGTTCAGCATGACGCTTCCTTAATACGTTGGAGCCCGCTGAATTAAGGACACTACTGGGAAACGAGTGTCGTTGCATTTCTGTCCTGCATCCCGTACCATTCTCCTCTTCCATGAAGCGATTTCTCGTCACGTTGTCTTGCATCTTTCTGTTTTCTTGTAACGGCGGGCTCGAACCGGTCATTCCGGTTGAGCCGGGGTTCGGCGGCACGATCTATTTTGCCCCGGGCTCGTGGCCGCCGGCGGACAGTCTTGTGAGCGTGTGGCTCTTCGCGTCCCAGATATATCCGCTCGATTCCACGACCGTCTTCTCGGGCATTCTTTCGTCCCCGCCGCAAATTTTCCTCTATCCCGCCATCAGCCAAAGTCTCCCGTTCAACGTCGACTCCGTCGAGTATCGCATCGACGTTCCGGTCGGAACGTACAAGTACATCGGCATCCTCCATCAATTCAACACGGTTCTGAATATTCACAGCTTTCATGTCGTTTCGTTTCTCCCGGATTCTCTCCATCCGTCATCCCCCAGGATTCTGGAAATCCACGATGGTGAATACGTCGGCAACATCGACCTGCATGTCGATTTCCGCTCCCTTCCACCGCAGCCGTTTTGAAGCGAATAGCCCGATATTGCGTTTTCGCTCTGGCATTGAGCTCGATTGTCCGGGCACAGGAGCGCTCTGCCACAATTGTCGGGAAGGTCTTTGACGCGGAAACCGGTCAACCGATTCCCGGCGTCTCGCTCTATCTGTCCGGAACGTTTCTCGGAACCGTCTCGGGCGCCTCGGGTGAGTTTGCAATCCAAAAAGTTCCCGCCGGCGACTACACGCTCGTCGTCACGATGCTCGGCTTCCGGCGCGAGGAAATTCGCGGCGTCCGTGTTGCGTCCGACAGTGTCGCGATGACGCCGATCCTGCTGACGGCGGCGCCCGTCGAGACGGAGCAGGTGATCGTGACAGCGAGCAGGCACGACCAGGCGGCAAAGGATGCCCCGGTCAGCGTCGCAACCGTAAATGCCGACATGTTGCGCGACCGTGTCGCCGTCAATCTGGACGATGCGCTGCGGTACGTCCCGGGTGTCAACATGACGCAGGACCAGGTGAACATTCGCGGCTCGACCGGCTACAGCCGCGGCGTGGGGAGTCGCGTGCTGGTGCTTCTCGACGGCCTGCCGTACACCACGGGAGATACCGGCGAGATCACCTGGGAGACAATTCCGATGTATCAGGTGGAGAGGGTGGAAGTGATCAAAGGCGCGGGGTCGGCACTCTACGGATCGAGCGCGCTGGGGGGCGTGATCAATGTGATTACGAGGGAAATTCCGGAGGAGCCCGAAACGCGCGTCCGGTTGTATTCGGGCGTCTACGACAAGTCCGGCAACCCGGAATGGGATTGGTCTCCGCGACTTCGATTCAACTCGGGGGGCTTCCTCGGGATTTCCCGGCGATTTGGCGACGTCGGCATCATCCTCAGCACGTCGCGTTCGGTCGATGAAAGCTATCTGCAAAACAACATGTACCAGCGCTGGGGCTTCTTCGGTAAAACGACCATCTCTCTTTCACCCGTACAGCGATTGGATGTTACCGCGAACCTTGCTCTCCGTTCCCACGGAAACTTTTTTTGGTGGAAAAGCCTTGAACAAGCGACGCGGCCTGCGGATGCCCAGCTCAACGGAAATGTCGACTCGAGGCGCGGGAGTCTCAGCGCCTCGTACCGGGAATTCATTTCGGACGATTTGTTTTACACGATCCGTGGGATGTACGACGGAAATTTCTGGCGGGACGACAGCTCCGGGCGCGTGAACCATGTTTCGACGTCCCACATCGGAGGCGGCGAACTCCAGGTGACGTACCGTCTTTCTCCGGACGAGCTGTTGACGGCGGGGGCGACAGTTCAGGTCGATTACGTCCTCTCGAATATTTTTGGAACACACGGAGCGAAGAGCTTTGCCGGCTATCTCCAGGATGAACTCGTTCTCACGCCGGAGCTCCGTGCTACGGCCGGCATCCGGTACGACATCCAATACCCCGACTCTTCCCTCACGGCGTCACAGGCGAACCCGAAGATCGGCCTCACCTACTCGCCGTCCCCGACGACGACGCTGCGCGGTTCGGCCGGTACGGGCTTTCGCGCTCCGTCGATGAGCGAGCTATTTACATCGTCCGCCACGGAGGGGACACAACTGAAGATCGTGCCCAACCCGAACCTGCTCCCCGAACGAAGCAAATCGTACGAAGTGGGATTGAAGCAGGTCATCGGCGACCGACTGGCGTTCGACGGGTCTGCATTCGGCAACGACTATGTGAACCTGATCGAGCCGGGCGTCGACCCGAAACTTCTGGTTATTCAATTCTCGAACGTCACGCACGCCCGAATTGTGGGATGGGAGATGGGTATGGAGTCCCGGCCCGTCAAGGGCCTTCTTGAAGCGAACCTCTCCTACACCTACGTCGACCCGGAAGATGTGGGCCAACATACGATCCTCCGTTATCGGCCGCGCGAACTCTGTTACGTCGGACTCGTGATGACGCAAGGGTTGTTCACCGCGTCGGTCGACGCGCGGTTCATCAGTCGGGTCGAGTCGATCGACGACAACCTCGTCCAGCTGGCGCCGATTGTCCAGGGGGACCAGCGCGTACCCATCCGCGTCGTAGACCTCCGCGTCGAACTCGAGCCGGCGGCAACAGGTTTTCCTCTCCGCATCGGCTTCAACGTGAACAACCTCTTCAATTATCATTACGTTGAGCTGATCGGCAATCTCTCTCCCCCCCGAACGTTCATGCTGACCCTCGAATCGACTTTGTGACGTCGGCGGAGTGCTCGACCGCCTCCGCCTTGAATCAGGCGTCAGTTTCCCGTACTTTCATGGTCATGGCAACGCTCCCCACGCTGATCGATTCGCACGCGCATTTGTTCCGGGAGGACTTCGGCGAAGAGGTCGATGCAGTTCTCGACCGGGCCCGGCTGGCAGGCATCGTTGCCATCGTTGTGCCGGGGACGAACCTCGAAACGAGCGAGGAAGCCGTGGCCCTGTCGGAAAAACATCACGATGTCTTTGCCTGTGTCGGTTTCCATCCTCACGAGGCGTCGAAGTCGGATGCCGGGTCGCTCCGAAAAATCGAGGAGCTCTCCCATCACCCCAAAGTGGTTGCGATCGGAGAGATCGGACTTGATTTCCACTACGACTTTTCACCCCGCCCGGACCAGCGGCGCGTCTTCCGAACGCAATTGGAACTCGCGATGGCACGACAACTGCCGGTGGTTGTTCACACCCGGGAATCGATCCGCGAATCCATCGACATGGTCCGGGAGCAAGGCGGAGAAACGGGGTCGCTCCGGGGCGTTTTCCACTGCTTCACCGGAACGCCGTCGGAGGCGGAAGAGTTGTTCAGGATGGGTTTTCTCATTTCCGCCGGAGGGATGGTGACGTTCAAAAATTCTCCGACGACGACTCTGATCCGGGCGCTTTCGCTGGCGAATGTGATCGCTGAGACCGATACGCCATATCTGGCCCCCGTTCCGTTGAGAGGGTCGAGAAACGAGCCGGGATTTCTTGTTCACATTATTCGCAAGATGGCGGAACTTTGCGACCTTACGACGGAAGCGGCGGCCGAGCTGACGTCGGCCAATGCCCGCAGGTTGTTTCGCATCGAGTCGGCGGTCGCGGGAATGATGCACAAGGAAGGGTAGAAGACATGTCCGAGCAGCCGTCACTTTTTGACATCCTGGGACCGATCATGATCGGTCCGTCGAGCTCTCACACGGCCGGGGCGAGTCGCATCGGATACATTGCCCGACAGCTTCTCGACGATGTTCCCGTGAAGGCACACATCACCCTTTACAACTCCTTTGCGAAGACGCACAAAGGACACGGGACGGACAGGGCAATCATCGGCGGGATTCTCGGATACGGCCCCGACGACGAGCGCATCCGGCAGTCATTCGAGCAGGCGAAGCAGGAGCGCCTCGAGTGGGATTTTTCATTTGTGGGCGATGCCGTTCGCTTTCACTCGAACACGGCGCGCGTGAAATTGTGGGGGGAAAAGGGGCACACCGTTGAAGTAGTCGGGGCATCGCTTGGCGGAGGGAGAGTCAAGATTCAGGAAATAGAAGGATTCACCGTGGACTTCAACGCGCAGACGCACACCCTGGTCATTATCGCGGATGATGTTCCCGGAAGCATTCAGCACATCAGCGGAGCGATTGCGGAAAAGGGTGTGAATATCGCGAACATGTTCGTTTCGAGAACGGAAACGAAGGCGAATATGGTCATTGAGCTGGACGTGGCAGTCCCGGCCGAGGTTATCGAGAAGATTCAGGCGCTCGCGTGGGTCCATTTTGTCCGGCTGGTGGAGCCGATGCTGGCGGGAAGTTCCCGGTACGAGAAATAAACGCGGAGGACGCATGGAATTCAACCTTTTGTCGGATGTCGTCGAATATTGCAGGAGAGAGAAGAAGGACATGGCGGCGGCAATGCTCGACTACGAGATGAGAAACAAAGGCGTCACGCGCGATGCCGTCTACGCCGGGCTGAAACAAATACTTTTGGTGATGGAGGATTCGGTCGAACAGGGCCTCACGCAGATGACGATCACGCCGAGCGGGATGCTCAATAACTGGGCGAAGGCGGTCAATAACGCGACCGTGGAAACTCTCGGCCCGATGCTGAAGAAGGCAGTCGCTCGAGCCATCGCCGTCGGCGAAGTGAACGCGTGCATGGGGAAGATCGCGGCGGCACCCACGGCCGGCTCCGCGGGGATCATGCCTGCCGTGCTTGTCACGATGATGGAAGAACACCGGATTTCGCGCGAGAAAATTCTCGACGGCCTCCTCGTATCCGCGGTCATCGGCCTGATCTTCGCAAGGAATTCCTCCTTCGCCGGATCGGAAGCCGGATGCATGGGAGAGACCGGAAGCGCGGCGGCAATGGGGGCGGGAACGATCGTGTACCTCCTGGGCGGAACGGACGACCAGATTCTCGAGGCGGTCGGCTTCGCGCTCAAGGCCTCGATGGGCCTGGTCTGCGACCCTGTCGGAGGGCTGGTCGAGGAGCCGTGCACCACGCGCAACGCGGTGGGGGTTGCAAACGCGTTCGTTTCCGCCCAAATGGCCCTGGCGGGAATCAAGAGTCTCATCCCGGCCGACGAAGTGATCTTTGCGACGAAGGAGGTCGGAGACCTCATGTCTCCCCGGCTGAAGGAATCGGGACAAGGGGGACTCGCGAATACGAAGACGGGGAGAGAGATACAGAAGAAAGTATTCAAAACGCTGGATTGAACTGACGAATCTTCGGTCATCAGATTTCCATCACCGGACTCCCGAAATGACGGCCCATTCAGCTCTCGCGCGGCGATTGGGCCGGTTGTCATTCCTCGCAGTTGTTTTCTCTGCCTTCCTTTCCGCTCAGGTGCTCAGCCCCGACGTTCGTGAGATTCTTCGCCTGCAGGACCAACGATCTCTCGGCGATGGACGCCTGGTTGGCTATCTTCAAGGGGCGGATCCGGCCGTGCGCTACAGGGCCGCGATTGCATTGGCGAATATCCAGGACACCTCGACATCGATTGCGGTGATTCCGCTCCTCCGCGATCCGGATTCAGCCGTACGCTCTGCGGCGGCATTCGCACTGGGACAGATCGGCTCTCCCGTCGGTGTTCGGGAATTATTGAACGCGCTGGCAACCGAGACCGATCCGCAGGCGCAGGTCCGTATCATCGAGGCATTGGGAAAGACAGGGAATGAAGGAGCCCTGGACTCATTATGTCAGTCTGCCGACCGAATTCCGTTTCGGGTACGTCCCGCGCTCGGCATTGCGATTGCCCGTTTTGCCATGCGAGGCATCGGGAACGAGCGCTCCGTCTGGTTTTGCTTCGACCTTCTGAAGGACTCGAGTCCCGCTGTTCGCGCGGCGGCCCTCTACGCGCTTTGGCGGGCTTCGCCCCGGGGTATCATCGACGTCGAAGTCTCGAAGCGGCGAGAGTTGCTCCGGCGCCTTGTGAAGGATGGAAGTGCGGATGTCCGGGTGAACCTGGCAACCTTGCTGGGTCGGGTCCGGACGGGGGATGCAAGGGACCTCCTTCAGTCCTTCGCCCGCCATGAGCGGACCGGCGGAAATTGGCGTGTCAACGTACAGCTTGTGCGAGCGCTGGGCGCAACGGCCGTCGGCGATGCCGATGTCCTGAAAGATTTAATTCTGTACCTGGATGATCCCAACGAGCATGTGAAGGTTTCGACACTCGACGTCCTCTCGAATCTCCCGACCGATGTGCTTGCCGACTACTCCGGCCGCGTTGCCCTTCGCGCGAAGTTACATGCACTGGCGACAGGGGAAGGCGTGCCCGAGCCCGTGCGGGGTGAATCCTTGGTCGCCCTTGCCCGGCATTTCCCTCTTTCACCTGCCTCTGCCGCGGACTTTTGCCGAGGCACGTGTTCTGCGAGAATCCGCGCGAAGTTCCTCGAGGCCTTGAGTCTCCAGCCGACAAAGGAAAATCTGGCATTTGTGCTCGCCTCGTTGACCGACGACACCATCCGCGTGAGCATGGCCGGATGGGATTTTCTGCGGAGAGCTGTCGGGGGAGAGGGAGCCTACATCGGGAAAAACGATACCTCTTCTTCTCATGCGATAGCGCAGACAATCGAAAATCAAGCGGAGCTGTCGCTGCATCGCCGGGATCCGGGGATCACAACGGTGGTTGCGAACGCTCTCGGCGATTCTTCGGTGTTCACGCTTCTTCGCCAATATGCGCTCGACCGCAGGGCCATCGACACTCTGCGAGGTGCCTGTCGTGCATGCGCAGGGCCTGCCGACGTGGAGGCGAAACAGGCGATCCTCTCGGCGTTCGGAAAGATCGGCGCGCCTGAAGTGATTCCACTCCTCACTCGTTCCCTCGACGATTCAGACCGCACCGTTGCAAGCGAAGCGGCTGCCTCACTTTTCAGGATTACGGGCAAAAGCTACACGGATCGCCTTCGGCCGTCAACGATTCCGGCGTATGTCGACTATGATTGGGATGAACTCGAAAGAGCCCGGTCACACAACAGGGTCACGGTGCACACAACGAAAGGGAATTTTGTCGTCGAACTGTATCCGGACGACGCTCCTTTCACCGTCCTGAGTTTTCTGAAACTGGTGAAAAAAAAGTTCTACGACGGCTTGACATTTCATCGCGTGGTTCCGAACTTTGTAATCCAGGGGGGTGACCCGCGCGGCGACGGCTGGGGAGGAGCCGGTTATGCCATTCGGTCGGAGTTTTCTCTCAGAAACTTCGAGCGTGGGTCGTGTGGTTTGGCAAGTGCAGGCAAGGATACTGAGGGCTCACAGTTCTTCGTCACCCATCAGGCAACTCCCCATCTCGACGGACGCTACACAGTCTTTGGCGGTGTAGTCTCAGGAATGGATGTCGTGGACCGAATCCAGCCGGGCGACATCATCATCTCCATCCTCCCCCGGAAGTAAACCCCTTCCCCTACTTCTTCTTGTAATCCTGGTAGATCAGGCTGTGTTCCTGGTCAAGCGATGCGAGCTGGTCGTAGATCGCGCGGTCGGGATATCCGAGGAATGTCTCGGCGATTTCCTTGTACTTTGCGTCGAAGAATTGCTTGGCGAGGAGGCTGGTCGGGCTGACCCGCTGCCGTATGTCGGAGACTGCTTTAATGGCCTTCAAGAGATTCTGATATGCCCGGACGGGTTCCGTCTGCACGATATCTATCCCGTCAAAGTGATATGTGAAATAGGCAAGCCGAATCGAATTGTATTTGACGTCGTTCAGTTCTGTCGCAAGGCCGAATCGGCTGAACGTTCCCGCGGACGTCTGTTGCCAGTCCTTCGAGCCCGCGGCGCTCCCCATGTTGCAGATGTTCAGCGCCTTCTGGAAGCACTGAGACCCGGAGAATTCCTTGTACGTATCAAAGTCGTAGCCGATGATCAGGTATGCGTAATAGTCGAGGAAGTGGCTGAACGGGTCGAAATTGAAGTTGTCCTGGATCATTCGCTGGTTCGGGATGTAGTTGAATTCCCAATCCTCGTCGGATATCCTGAGAACAGGAGTGACCTTGTCCAGCTTCTCATTGTTGACGTAGGCCGGCCGCAGGCTTCCGATGAAGACCTGGGCGATGTAGCGGTTTTCGCCCGATGCCTGCTTGAACACAACACTCATGGAACAATCAATACGCTCTCCCTCGAGATCTTCGGAAGTGTAGCGGTTGTTGTTCAAGTATCGTTCGACATCGGTCTTGAAGTTCCGAAGCAAGTCCCGCTGCGAGGTCGAGATGCTTTCCAAATTCACCGTGACAGTGCACCGGAGCTCTTGTGCAATTGATGTGTGAAGGATGAGCAAAATGGCGGGAAAGAATAACAGGATGGGGGGACGTTTCATGGCGTTTCGAAAGTAGTCTGGTCGACGGCAATATAGAGAAAATCATTTGTCTCATCAAGGGGAGCAGGGATGAGATGGGCCATCGGTTTATCCGTTTTGGTGTTGGTCAGCACCGTCGCGCGGTCACAGGACAACGGCCGCGGGGCAAAAGCGATCGCCCTCGGGAATTCGTTCGCCGCGGTTGCTGATGACGTCTGGGCTCTCGCGTACAATCCCGCGGGGCTCGCGCGACAGTCCGGATGGGAATGTGCGGCTTTTACCGTACCGCAACAGTTTGGCCTGGCCGAACTCCGGACGGATGCGGCTGCGCTCCTGGTTCCCCTACTTCCATTCCCCCTCGCATGTTCGTTCGACCGCTTCGGGTTTGACCTGTTCCGCCAGGTGACACTGCGCTGTGCGACCGCATTGTTTCTTGACCGGTCGACGTCTGTCGGAATAACCCTGAACAGGATAGAAACGATCATCTCCCGCTACGGACAGAAGTCGGCCGTCACAGCCGACGTGGGATTGCTTTCCGTGCCCCTCGCAGCGGTACGCTTCGGGTGTGCATTCAAAAACATCGGAGGCGCGACGGTTGTGTCGGGCGAAACATTTCCGCAGTCGATTTCTCTTGCGTCCGAACTCGACATTCTTGATGCTCTGTCGGCCACCGTCGAGCTGGAGAAGGATGTTCGTTTCCCGGCTTCGGTCAAGTTTGGTATCGAACAACGTTTGCTCGCATCGCTGGCATTGCGTGCCGGGGTCGCGACCAACCCGGACAAATTCAGTCTCGGATTTGCGGTCGGCAGCTCGCCGGTCGAATTTGCGTATGCCGCCTATTCTCACCCCGACCTCGGGTGGACACAACAGGTGGAGATTTCGTTTGCCGTCGATAAATAAGACACTTCTATCGAGCATTGCCGTGACGATGCTTCCGTTCTGCATTGCAACAGCGGAGTCCGTGGCCGTCATCGACACCTCCGTCGGAGACAACCTTGAGGATGAGAATGAGATGCTGGAGAGACTGAAGCCGGACGACGCAGACGCCCTGTCGCCGTCACGATTGATGGAGCTTTGGGACAGTCCCCTCGACCTCTCGACTGCCAGTGCCGAAGAGCTCTGCCGGATCCCTGGAGTAACGCCAATGCTCGCGCAGCGGATACTTCAGGCACGAAATCGCGGAGAACTGAAAACGACGGAGCAGTTGCTGCTCGTCCAGGGGATCGATGTCGATCTGCTCGCAAGAATCCGGCCCTTTATTCGCACGGAGGAGGATGGGTTGCAGAATCCGGCATCCGGGTACTCGCTCGCGGCCCGGTTGCGAGGGTCGAAGGACGGCGAATTACCCGTGGGTTTTTCCGACGGAAAGTTTCTTGGATCGCCCCTCGCCTCGTATGAAAGGGTGATGTTCAGAAACGGGATTGGGGAAACCCAGCTCGCCCATTTGCGCGAGGCAGGGATTCTGTTCAAGAAGGACGCCGGAGAGCCGCTGCAGGCAGGGTCGTCGAGCTGGTTCACCCTCTGGGATGTTCCCTCCCTCTCGTCGCGCGTCATTGTGGGAGACTATTCCATAAACGCGTCCGAGGGATTGATTCTGTGGCGTTCCCTCGGTTCCGGATCGGGGAGCGAATCGGTCGCAAATGTCCGCCGAAACGGTTCGGGTCTCTCTCCATTTCTGTCCACCGACGAAAACCGGTTTTTTCGGGGACTTGCATGGCAGATGGCAGACGAATCGGTATCGATGACTCTCTTCACCTCATCGCGCCGTCTCAACGCATCGGTCGATTCTGCGGGGACCGTCGGCAATCTGTCTTCGATGGATGAATTTCGCACAGCCGGCGACCTTCTTCAGAGGAACGCGCTGCACGAATCAATAACCGGTCTCAACGGGTGGGTGAGTTTCTTGACAGGATTCAAGCTTGGTGCGACGTTCTATGAAGCGGCTTATGACAAAAAGTTTCGCGTCAGTGACGTGACGCAGGATTGGAGGGACCGATTCGCACCCGGGAGCGTCGACGTATCATGGACGGGGGTGCAGACGAATGTCTTTGTGGAAATTGGAAAAGATCAGGGCCCTGCCCTCGCATGCGTCGGGGGAGTGATTCTTCAGCCATCGCACAATCTTGAACTTGCATTGCTGTACCGGTCGTACCCCGAGCACTTCTTCAGCGTTCACGGCGCCGGATTCGGGGAGACGGGCGATATGCCTTCCGACGAACGGGGGACGTATGTGGCATTTCGATGGGGCGCGACTGACGCCGTTCGACTTACAGCATACTACGACCAATTCGTTCTGCCGGCCCCGACCCAAACGTTGATGGTGCCTTCGTCGGGAGACGATGCCTATTGTCTTGGCGAGGTCGGATTGACGCGCGGTTTTTCGCTTTCGATTCAGCTGAGGGTCAGGAATGGACCCGAGGTCGCCAGCGGCCTCGACCAGCTGGAGCGGGGTGTGAGTTCGGTCGAGGAACGGGAGAGACGGACAGTCCGACTTCAGCTATCATCCCGACAATCCTCCGGGGCACAATGGTCCGGCGGCATCGAGTACATCGGCCTCTCCGCAATCGATGGTTCTTCCGCAGACCACGGCCTCCTCGTTTCAGAGCAGCTTCAGATCAAGCCGAAGAGTTTTCTCGTGGCCGAGGCACGCGTCTCGGTCTTTGACACCCAGTCTTATGACTCAAGGGTGTTCGGCCTTGAGCCGAACGTCCCCGGGGCTGTCTCCAATCCTTCCCTGTACGGCAAGGGTGTTCGAACCTTCATCATCGTGCGGGTGGAAGCATGGAGGAGGTGTTGGATTTCCTCGAAATATTCGAGTACTGTACATTTTGGTGTGCATTCCCTCGGCAGCGGGTCCGACTTGATACCCGGCGATGCAGAGTCCAATATCACGATGCAAGTTGATTTCCAGCTTTAATCGCAAACTGCCGGTTCGTTCAAAATAATGTAAAACATTTTCACCTGTTGGATCGTCTAAACGGGGAACTCCCGGCATGAACCCGGACGTTGAGGGTTCAAGCGACGCAGAGAGGTTTATCCCAAACAACAATCATCTCAGAGGAGAAATTCTATGAAGCGTTTCATTGGAATACCCGCAATTCTTGCCGCGGTCGTGCTCGGAGGATTTCGTCCTGCTGACACGCCCAGGAAGGTCGAGAACTTCAAGCTGAAGGATTACAATGGCGTCGAGCACTCGTTGACGGATTACAAAGATGCAAAAGGGGTCGTCCTGATGTTCATCGCGACTCGATGTCCTATCTCCAACTCGTACAACGAGCGGATGGTTGCTCTCGATAAGGACTATCGGAGCAAGGGGATCGTTTTCATCGGCATCAACGCGAACAAGCAGGAGCCGGTGGACGAAGTGAAACAGCACGCGAAAGACAAGGGGTTCGAATTTACGATTCTGAAGGACGAGGGAAACGTCATCGCCGATAAGCTTGGCGCGAGCGTGACGCCCGAGATCTATCTCCTGAATCCCGGATTTGAAGTGCTCTACCACGGTCGGATCGACGATTCGTCCAAGGAAGCGAAGGTTACGTCGCAGGATCTTCGCCGCGCACTCGACGAATTTCTCGCCGGGAAGGTCGTCTCGACGCCGGAGACGAAGGCATTCGGCTGCACGATCAAGCGGGTGACCGCTTCGTGATTCGGTTGATTTTCCCGCTCCTGATTCTTTTCCTTCTCCACGGAACCGAACACACCCGCGCGACAACTGCCGGGGCCCAGAAGAAAACTCTTGAGACCCTGGACGGGGCCGCACTTTCCCGCCTCATCACGCACCGGGGGGGAAAGGCCCTGCTGATCAATGTCTGGGCGACCTGGTGCGACCCGTGCGTGGAGGAATTTCCGGACCTTGTCGCCCTGGACCGCGAGTATCGGTCGAAGAACGTCGATATTGTCTCCGTGAATATCGACGATTCGGACGACATCGAGTCGAAAGTTCTGCCCTTCCTGCATTCACAAAAAAGTTCCATGAAGACGTACACCAACGGGTTCAAGAAGCCGGAAGATTTCATCAATGCGTTGAATCCATCCTGGTCCGGGGCAGTACCGGCGACGATCATCTTCGACTCGTCCGGAAAACGGCGCGAGTTTCTTATCGGGCGCCAGTCGCTCGATTCGCTGAAGTCCAAGCTTGCCGCCGCTGTCGGACGCTGAACACAACCCTTCCTTCCCTCTTTTCCTCCTGTTGGGAATCAACCCGGTTTTGCGTATCTTGACTTCATGAACGTCTCTGTGAAGGACAAGACAGTCGTTGTGGGATTGAGCGGAGGTGTGGACTCTTCTGTTGCCGCGGCTCTCCTCCAGGAACAAGGGGCGAATGTCATTGGAGTGACGATGAAGACGTACGACTTCGATGAGGTGGGAGGGAACGTGGCAAACGAAACCAGCTGCTGCGGGCTGGGCGCGATTCATGATGCGCGGATGGTTGCCGCACGGCTGGGCATTCCCCACTATGTGGTCGACTTCCGGGACGCGTTCAAGCGCAACGTCATCGATAATTTTGTTTCCGAGTACCTCCAGGGCCGAACGCCGAACCCCTGCGTAATCTGCAATCGTGTCATCAAGTGGGGAGAGCTTCTTCGGAAGGCCGAAGCGCTCGGAGCAGATTTCATCGCGACGGGTCACTATGCGCAGCTCCGTTACGACCGGGGGCGGTCGCGGTATGTCATTTCGCGCGCGCAGTACGAGCAGAAGGACCAGTCGTATGCGCTCTGGGCTCTGGCTCAGGATGCCCTGGCTCGGACGGTGTTTCCACTGGGAGCGCTGCGAAAGCCGGACGTACGCGCCCTTGCGGCGCGCTTTGGACTCCGGACGGCACAAAAAGCCGAGAGTTACGAAATCTGCTTTGTGGCGGATAACGATTATCGGCGGTTCCTCAGGGAGCGATCACCGGAGTTCACCGGCGGAGAGACGGCGGGAGATATTGTGTTCGAAGGCGCCGCGGTTGGACATCACGAGGGATATCCCGCGTTCACGGTTGGTCAGCGAAAGAACATTGGGGCGCACGGACGCCCGATGTATGTCACGGGAATCGACCGTGGGAGTCGGACGGTCTCCATCGGGCCCGAATCCGACCTCTACCGGCGGACGCTGAGAGCGTCGGAGGTCTGCTGGAGCGGCGTTGCCCGACCCTCCGGTCCCATCCGGGTCGAGGCGAAAGTACGGTACAAGGACGAGGCATCATTCGCGACACTCCGCCCGCAGGAGGATGCAACGATTCTGGTTGAATTTGACGAGCCGAAAAGGGCAATTACGCCGGGACAATCGGTCGTATTCTACGATGGGAGCGACCTCCTCGGCGGAGGCGTGATCGAGGCGGTGCTCAACTGAGGCAGTAACAGCCGCAGGCATGACGGGGATCACGGAACCCGGCGTGCCTTGGTGATGCTCATTTGCAAGACCCCTGCGTCGGGCGTGTTTTTGACCAAAACCCGGCCAGGCGGAAACTTTCCCCCTCCATCTTCGTTTATTCGCGTGAAAGACGCCAGGCAGACGGAGGAAGACTTTCGGCTCATACGCGCCATCCAGAAGGGGGACGCGTTTGCGTTCGAAGAGCTTGTCCGGCGGTACCAGCGCCAGGTGGCGAGCATCATCTACCTGACGATGGGATCGCGCGAAGAAGTCGACGACCTCTCGCAGGAAGTCTTCATCCGCGTCCATAAGTCACTTCCGCGGTTCGAATTTGATTCGTCGTTCTTTTCCTGGCTCTACCGGATCACCGTCAACCTCTGCATTGACACGATCCGGAAGAAGAAAGTCAAGCGGATTCTCTCACTCGATTTTCTTGCGGAAGGTTCAATCGAAAAGGAGCAGGGGGGAAGAGAGACTACCCAGGCATCCGACCATGTGCTGGGAGAAGAGAAGAAGAAGATCATTTTGGATTCGCTCCAGAAGTTGAGCGTCGACCATCGGCAGATCATCATTTTGCGGGAGTACGAAGACTTGACGTACAAGGAAATCAGCAAGAGTCTGGGGATTTCGATCCAGGCGGTGAAATCCCGGCTCTTTCGTGCGCGGGAGGAATTGCGGGTCATGTTGCAACCGTATTTCAAGGAGCGGGTATGAATACGCACACGTGGTTTGAGCGTGTCTCCGCGTACTATGACGGAGAAGTGAGTCCGCGGGAGCTTGCGGCCGTGGAACAGCACATGAAGGATTGCGTTCAATGCCGGACGTTTCTTCACGACCTGCGGGAAATGCGGCGGGACGTGCGAGCCGCGGGGACGTATGATGTATCCCTCGCCTTTGCCAGCCGCACGGCGCGCCGTGCTGTGCGCGACGAAGGGGATGAAACAGTGTGGCTGGGAGTCGAGCAATATGCGCGACGCGCCGTCCTCGCGCTGGCCGCGCTCGTGCTCTCATTCATCGCATGGACGAGCATCAATGCCATGAATAATTCGGTCGTCCTCGAGCGAAGAATCACCGGCGAGTCAATCGATTCACTCGAATCGCACGTACTGCTGAAGCAGACGGAGATTTCGAACCAGGATATTTTTCTCGCGGTCGTTTCGAAATAAGGAGGGTCCGCGATGCAGCCAAAGACCAAGACCATCCTCTTCATCCTCGTCAGTTTCGCGCTCGGCATTCTTGCAGGCGGGTTTTACGGATACGCGTACCACGAGGGCCAGGGTCCGAGCCATCGTTCCTCGG
>DATJYV010000046.1:0-17378 GCA_035499415.1 Bacteroidota bacterium | reverse complement strand
GCCATTTCCTTAAAATATGGTTGAATGCAGAGATTATTTTTCGAAAATTGAATCGGTTCAAGTTCATTTTACGGAACTTCAATCACGAAGGCAAACGGGTTTTCTGCGCTACGGACGCTCATCCTCTGCGTCGGGTTTTGGTGCACACCGCGTCAGTTCGTGTGATCTCTGCAGCTCGGAACGCCCCAGGCAATAAGACGGCTCGCACGGAATGTTTTTGAAAACAAACTCTTCATTTGCAGGAGGTTCATCGGAATCGTGGCCATGAGAATACCGTGAGAAAGTCCGCGTCAAACATGACTCTCATTCTTTTGCTGTGTGTGTCCCTCCATGCGGCGGCCAGGCAAACGGAAACTCCATCACCGTTGAGCGCATGGCCTGCCGGCGCATCGCCGCAAGAAATCGGGAGATTGGTGGCCGACAGATTTGCGTCGAGCCCATTCGGCGGGTATGATCGTTTGTATTCTCCGGGACCAATCCATTACGCCGAAGTCTGCACCTGGTATGGCGCTCTGACGTTTGCCCGTGCCTCTCACGATACGCTCCTTCGGAACCGATTGATCGCGCGGTTCGATAATCTGCTCGGACATTCGAATGCTTTGATCCCCGTTCCCGACCACGTCGATCATACGGTATTTTCCATCGTCCCGTTTGAAATCTCCATCGAGTCGACAAGACGGGATTGCCTGGACCTTGCGACCGACATGGCGGATGCACAATGGAGAAAACCGGTTGGCGCTTCAGCGGGCAACGAATCGAATGAGTACATTGCAAGGGGGTATTCATCGCAAACGAGGATGTGGGTCGATGATATGTACATGATCACTTCTGTCCAGACGCAGGCATATCGGGCGACCGGCCGTCGCCTCTACATCGAGAGAGCCGCGAAAGAAATGGTGATGTATCTGGACTCGCTGCAGCGCCCAAACGGCCTGTTCTATCACGCGCCGGATGTTCCGTTGTTCTGGGGGAGAGGAAATGGCTGGGTTGCAGCAGGGATGACCGAACTTTTGCTGTCGCTGCCGGAAGACAGCCCGTACCGCGGCCGGATCATGCGTGCGTATCGGGCGATGATGCGGGAGCTGCTCAAGGATCAGGATGAAAGCGGAATGTGGCATCAGCTGGTCGACCATCCCGAGTCGTGGCCCGAATCTTCCTGCACGGGAATGTTTACGTTCGCCCTGATTACCGGCGTTCGCAATGGATGGCTTGAAGCATCGACTTACGGCGTTGGCGCACGCAGAGGTTGGATGGGGATGGTGAAATGTATCGACGAAAAAGGGGATATTCGGAATGTGTGTGAGGGAACGGGGAAGAAGAACGACGTGCAGTATTACCTCGACCGGAAACGCCGTGTCGGCGATTTGCACGGCCAGGCGCCCGTGCTGTGGTGTGCCACGGCGCTTCTGAGATAATTTCACACGCCACACGATCACGCAGGAAGGATCGATCATGTCCCGTCCATTCATAGACGAGGATTTTCTACTCGGTTCGAGAACCGCCAGGAGATTGTACCACGATTTCGCTGAGCGGCTCCCGATCATTGATTTCCATTGTCACATACCGGCCGCCGAAATCGCGACAGACAGGAGATTTGAGAATCTCACTCAGATCTGGCTCGCCGGCGACCATTATAAATGGCGCGCGATGCGCGCGTGCGGTGTTGATGAACGATACATCACCGGGGATGCAACGGACTGGGAAAAATTTCAGAAGTGGGCGGAGACAGTGCCGAAGACCATTCGGAATCCGCTATTCCACTGGACGCACCTTGAACTGAAGAAGCCCTTCGGGATCTCGAACCGGATTCTGAATCCGACGTCGGCGAGGAGCATTTGGGAGGAATGCAACGAACGGCTTGCGGATCCCGCCTTTTCGGTTCGGGGTCTTCAAAAGCAATTTAATGTGGAAGTCGTCTGCACAACAGACGATGCTTCCGATGATCTGAAGCACCATCGCGCCATTGCAGGGCTGAAAGGTCAAACGCCGAAAGTCTCTCCGACATTCCGGGCCGATGCCGCTCTTGCCGTGGAAAACGGGGACGATTTCGTCAAGTACATACGCACATTATCAAAATCCGCGGGCGTGCGGATACGGACGTTTGCCGATTTCATGGAAGCGCTCCGGCGTCGGCACGAATTCTTCAACCGGGCGGGATGCCGGCTGTCCGACCACGGCCTCGAGACGATGTACGCCGAGTCGTACTCGGAGCGCGAGGTCAACACAATCTTTCGGAAAGTTCTGGGAAAGAAGCGATTGAACCCGATCGAATCGGCGAAGCTGAAATCGGCGATGCTTCACGAAATGGCGGTGGAGGATTGGGAAAAAGGATGGGTGCAGCAGTTTCACCTTGGCGCGTTGCGCGAAGTCAATTCGCGGATGACGAAAAAGCTGGGCCCCGCCTCAGGGTTCGATTCGATCGGCGACGGGGAAATCGCGAGAAGTTTGGGGAAATTTCTGGACGATTTGGATCGAAAGGGAAAACTGGCGAAGACCATCCTTTACAACATCAATCCCAGGGATAATGATGTATTCGCGACGATGGCGGGGAATTTTCAGGATGGTTCGACCCCCGGAAAGATTCAGTTCGGTCCCGCCTGGTGGTTTCTGGACCAGATGGACGGGATGACGAAGCAAATCGAATCGCTTTCGAACATGGGAGTGCTGAGTCAGTTCGTCGGAATGGTCACGGATTCGAGGAGTCTTCTTTCGTATTCGCGCCACGAGTATTTCCGGCGGATACTCTGCAATATTCTGGGAGGGGAGATGGAGAGGGGTGTTCTCCCGGACGACATTCCTCTCATCGGCGGGATGGTGAAAGGGATCTGTTATTCCAACGCAAAACGGTACTTCGAGTTTCCCTGATCCAGGCCGAACGTCACCTCCAGCAGCGATGAAGGTGACCTTCATACCATCACCTTAACCGCTGAGGGCTGACCGCCGATCGCCGGCAGCTCTCACGATCCTCTCCCTGCAGGTCTCGCAGTAGGTTCCTCCTTTCAGGTCGATCTCCTCGACCGCTGTCGATGAATGCATGACGCACCGCAAGTCGTGGCAGTGAAAGAGGCCGAAGGTGTGGCCGAGCTCGTGGAGCGACTCTTTGAGCAGCCGCTCCTTTGTGAGAGCATCATTCGCCGGTAACCCGTAAAATGATTCTTCAAGACGAAACGTCGAAACAACTGCGGCTTTGCCTTGAAGTTGAGCTTCGCCGAACAGATAGGTCAGCACCGGGACGAAAAGGTCGCCGCTCGTGACGCAGAGGATCTTTCCCCCGTGGGAGCTGTACTTCTCATTGACGGCAGAAAGAAGGGTCGAGGAAAAGTATTGTTTTCGAGCGTGGTCGAACGCCGGTGCACCGTCTATGCCTTCATCTTCCGCGATGAGGGCGTTGGGGTGAGAGGGCGAAGCGGTGAATTGAAATGCGCCGTTGAGCGGAGCGCGGAGCGAATAAAGAAGAGCCCGGTCAACCGGCCTTGCCGGGACGAGAAGGATGGGAGCCATCGGTCACGGCTTCTCGAGTCCGAACTTATCGATCTTGTTGTACAACGTCGCACGGTCGATGTCCAGGGTTTCCGCGGCGCGCGACACGTTCCATCCCGTCCTGCGAAGGATTGCTTCGATATGCGCCTTCTCGATCGCCTCGAGTGTGTCCCCGGCCGGCCCCTGCCTGCCGTCCAGAAGCTGGAAGGGGAAGTCCTTCGAAGTGATCGCAGGGGGCTTGGCAATGACCATCGCCCGTTCGATCACGTTCTCCAGCTCCCGTACGTTTCCCGGCCAGTTGTAACGCACCAGCGCATCCACCGCTTCGGCTGAAATCTCCAACCCTTCCTTGTTCATCGCGATGGAGTACTTCTTGATGAAATGCTGGGCGAGCCGGGGGATGTCCACTTTGCGTTCGCGCAGCGGGGGGATGATGATCGCGAATACGTTCAGCCGGTAGTAGAGATCTTCCCGGAACGATCCGTCTTTCAGGGCCGCTTCAAGGTCCCGGTTTGTTGCACAGATGACCCTGAAGTCGCTGCGCACCAGGTCGTTCCCGCCGATCCGCGTAAATTGCTTCGACTCGATCACGCGCAAAAGCTGAACCTGCATCTTCGGGGTGATCGTTCCAATCTCGTCGAGGAAGATCGTCCCACCCTCCGCCATCTCGAATTTTCCCTTCCTTCGGAATTGCGCTCCCGTAAACGCTCCCCGCTCGTGTCCGAACAGCTCGCTCTCCAGCAGTGACTCGGGAACGGCTCCGCAGTTGACCGGAATGATGGGGAAGAAACGTCGGGCGCTGTTTGCGTGAATCGTCCGCGCGATCAGCTCCTTTCCCGTTCCGCTCTCGCCCCGGATCATCACCGTCGTATCCGTCTGCGCGACCGTCCGGGCGAGTTGCAGAACCTTCTGCATCGGCGCGCTTTCTCCGATCAACTCGTCCCCTTGCTCGACCTCGACAATATGCTCGCGAAGACGGAGGTTCTCCTCCGACAGCTTCCGCTCTCGCAGGGCATTCTGCACCAGATGGGAAAGGTGGTCCGGGTCGACCGGTTTCGTCACGTAGTCGAACGCGCCCTCCTTCAGGGCCTGAACGGCGCTCTCCACGGAGGCGAAGGCCGTGATCATGATGATGGCCGCGTTCTTATCGATGTTCTTCAGTTGCTTTTGAAGTTCGAGGCCGCTCATGCCGGGCATCTTGATGTCGAGCAGTACGATATCCCACGGCCCCTTGTTCATGAGATGGAGCGCATGGCCGGCGTCCTCCGCCGCCTCGACCCGAAATCCGTCCTGCCGGAACCATTTGGCGAGCGAATCGCGGATGACCAGCTCATCGTCGACGATGAGAATACTCGATTGCAAACCGCTCTTTTCCTTCATGTCGTCAATTCCTCTCTGCCGACTCCGCCGTCAGCGGCCGGCCCCTGCGTTCGCGCCCCGGCAGCGTGATCGTAAACGTTGCGCCCTTGTGCAATTCCGAATGAACCTGGATCGACCCCCCGTGACTCTGCACGATTCCATAGACGACTGCCAATCCGAGCCCCGTCCCCTTGCCGGATTGCTTTGTCGTGAAGAAGGGCTCGAAGAGATGCGGCATGTCCTCCTGCGTGATTCCGATGCCGGAGTCCCGAAACGTGATGACGATCGAGCCGGTGCCGGCATCCTGCGTGATCGTCACCTTGAACGTTCCCCCTTCCGGCATTGCCTCGACTGCGTTGATCTCGAGCGCGAGAAATGCCTGCTCCAGCTGATTTGCGTCTCCCGTGACGAGTGCGCTTGACTCCCGCACGTTTGTTTCCATCGTGACATTGCTCATCTTGAAGTGGTGCTCGATGAGACGGAAACTCTGCTCCAGGACCCGTGCGACATCCACTTCCCCTCCTTCCCCCGTCTTTTGCCGCGAGAACAGGAGCAGGTTCTTGACAATATTGCCGCACCGGGCGGTCTCATCGGCAATGATCGAAAGCTCGGACTCGATTTCGAGCCGTTCCTCGCTCCCAAGAGGCAGGTCTGCCATGCGTCGTTTGAGAAGCTTCGCGTACGTAAGCACGCCTTCCAGCGGATTGTTCAGCTCATGGGCAACTGTCGCCGCGAGCGTGCCGAGGGAAACCATTTTCTCCGCCTGCATCATCGTCGCATGGGCCCGCTCCAACTGCGTCGTCTTCTCCTTCACCCTCTCTTCGAGGGTTCGTCCCCACTGCGTGAGTTCCTCGTGCGCGCGTTTCAGATCGTCGGTCATCCGGTTGAACGAATCTGCAAGCGTTCCGATTTCGTTGTTCGTGTTGATCACGATTTTATGGTCAAGGTTTCCTTTGCGGATTTCGTCGGTTCCCCGGATGAGTTTCCGGACGGGGATGTTGACCATGACCAGGATGAACATGCCGGCGATGGAGGTGACAATGACGATCGCAAGGAACGCGTTGCGATACTGAACGGTTCGGAGCGCTTCAAGACTTGCATCAAGCTGCTTCAGCGGCATCATCACATCGATGACGCCGAGAATGGATTGAGAGGCCGAATGCGCGTGACAGGCCGCTTCGGAGCACGAGGGCTCATTCGGAATGGGGGTGATCATTCCGACGACGCGGTCGCCGTTGCCGGATTTGTATATGCGCGTCAATTCCGCCGTCTTCGGCTGGGGGCGAAGTTGGCCCCCCGCATGACAGGCGACGCACGCCTCGTGATTGAGGTCCGCCCGGTTTCCGAGCTCGGCCTTGTTCGACGAAAACGTAATCTCCCCCCGCTTGTTGTAAATGCGGACTGCCTCGATTCCCGGCTCGCTCCCGACGGTCTGGATGATCTGGCTTATATCCTCGCGCCGGTTCAGGAGCATGCTGTAACGCATCGAGCGCTTCAGGAGGTCGCTCACGCGGTTTACTGCCTGGACCGTATTGGCCATGTACTGCTCTGAGTGCCAATCGACCGCCAGCTTCGTAAGGACCAACGTCCCCGCGATCATCGTGCCGGCAATGATGATGAAGAGCTTGAATGCAAGAAGTCTCGTGAATCGCATGGTTGTGCGCCACGTATCCGCGGTTGAAGGGGCAATAATCATGCCCCGTCGGGACGGGCAAATTGCACGTCGAACAGGGTAATTTTCAGGAATGGGAATCGGAGACCTTCCATTCGTGGGAATGGTTCTCAGGAAAAGGAAGGCCCTGCCGCTCAGAGGGGGCGTGGTGAAAGGTGTCAGGCCGGCGACGCAATGGCCGGTCTACTCGGGCACGAAGATCCGAGCTACGACCGAAAAATACTTCTTTGAGCCGAGGATATCCTGTATGCCGGTAAGCGGACGGCCGCCGTCGAAGAGTGTCGAGCCGAGGGTTGCGTGTGCCGTCGGAAGCGCGTGCTGAAATTGTTCGCGCAACTGTGCGCCCTGACGGCGAAAATGATCGGCCGCCTCGCGGGCGGAAAGCAGTCTGTTCTCCAGAGCGTCCGGGTCCTCGGGAATAAACCGAAGGAACCAGCCATCGTCGTAGGGCGAGTCGTAGAATGCGTTGGGTGACGTTTTCAGCACGGGGTTCGTAATCAGAATCGTCCCCGTGATAGGCGTTTTGATTCCCTGAGCACCTTCTGCATGAAGCACCCATGCAACCGGAGCGAAACGCGGAACACGGAGCGGCGCTTGAGGGAGTACGACAGCGCCAACGGGTCCCAGCATTCGCGCGCCGAGATGATCGATCCCAATGGTCACGACTTCGCGCGTGTCGTGCCGGAACCACGTGTGATTCTGGAAATACAACCGGTCAGCGGGAAGTTGCGGCTGGTCGAAGGGCGAAATGAGCTGCTCCAGATGCTGGTTGAACGACTCCTTCCTGGAGTTTTCGGTAACCGAAATTCGCGGATTGATGTCCCTGGCTTCGTGGTCTTTGTTTTTCATGGTTGTGTGCCTCCGCTAAGATCTTGGGTGCGCTTCTGCCGGCTTGAGTCGCTTGTTCCATGAGTGTATCATCGCTTGCGTTCCAACTGTGGCTCATGTGAGTTCAAATCTTCTTCCGGCAAATCGATCAACTTCACCAGTTGTCGGACTCCATCCTGCAAACCCAAAACCCGGCCCTCCGACTTCTGATCTGGAAAAACGGGAAGGTATTGGGCCGCGAGCCTGAAAATTGCGAACCCTGCGGCGACGATCGAGAGGGTTATGGAAATTTCCATCCAGCTCGGGAAATACTCGACGCCCGAGTAATTCTCGAGCGCCGTCAGACTGATGTTGAGACGGTTGAGCATGAACCCCGCGACGACGAGGAGTGAGCAAATGAATATGCCTCGCTTGTTTTCACGAACGCGCGTCCTCGACAGAAGCCCGATCGGAGCGAGAACGCCGACGGTCATTTCTGCCCAGTACATCGCCGTCTCAAACCGGGGCGCAAATAACATGCTCCACAGGTTGAGATGGACGATATCTTCAATTTTCAATACGAGATAAATGGCGAGCGCCGCCGCCGTGACTTTCCCCAATTGGGAGAGGAGTGGAAGTTCGATCTCGCGGCTGAAACGACGCGAGCTGAAGTACGATTCGATGGTCACCATGGCCGGTCCGACCGCCACGGCCGTCAGGAAGAAGAGATAGGGGAGTGACGGAGAATACCAGAGCGGATACAGCTTCGACGGCACGATGAGATAAAGTGAACCGAGCGACGACTGATGGAGTGATGAAAGAATGACGCCGACTATCACGAGGGGGATGGTGATCGCATGGAGAATCCTCTGCGGCCCGACCAGATTGAGGCGTTCGAACACCATGGGGCTGAACTCGAGTGCGAGGACCGTGGTATAGAGCATCACACACCAGCCCACCTCGAACATGACGGAATGGGGATTCCACATGATCAGCGGATGCCAGATATTCCACGGGCGGCCGAGGTCGAACATGAGCGCCACGATGACGAGGATATATCCCAGGAACGCCGTGAGGATCGCGGGGCGCAGAATCGAGCGGAATCGTTCGAGATTCAGAATGTAGACCGAAGCGGCAACGATGAATCCGCCCGCCGCAAGACCGACACCGCACAGAATGTCGAAGCCGATCCAGAGTCCCCAGGGAAATTGGTCGCGCAGGTTCGTCGTCCCGCCGAGCCCCAACGTGTACCGGCAAACCGCAGAAATCGCCCCGGCGGCGATGATGACCCAGAAGATCGCCCTCCAGGCCGTCATGCGCCGGATGTTCGTCCGGAGTCTGATTATTCTCTCTTTCATGGCTCTTCTCCGTTGTTTCTTCCGCTTGGGTTGCTTTCTTCCATTTCCTTCAGCTTGCGTTCGTATGCCTGCACTTCTTTCCGGCGATTCGTGATCCACCAGATTCCGCCGAGCAGCGTTCCGCCCCAGAACACGTAATCCGGAATCTTCTGCATCACCGCCCACGTCAGCTGCGGGAGTGGATGGTCGGGTACGCCGGTCCGGAGACCCAGCTGTTCGAACGGCTTCGCCGCAAGATAGATGACGGAAGTTCCGCCGGCCTCGCGCAAGCCGAAAATCTTCGCGTAGTACGTTTCAGGATGTTCGGCCACGCGTTTCTTTGCCTCACCGATAATTTCATCGAGGGGTCCGAAAATTCGCGCCTGTACCGGACAAACTTCGACGCACGCGGGCTTTCCGCCCTTGAGAATCCGGTCGCGGCACATATCGCATTTTGAGACCTTCGGGTTGAGCGAATTCCACTGGTATCGCGGCACGTCGAACGGACACGCCTGCATGCAATACCTGCAGCCGATGCACTTGTCCGCGTCGTAGACCACAGGTCCCTCGGCGGTTTTTGTGAAAGCCCCCACCGGGCATACCGAAACGCACGTCGGGTCCTGGCAGTGCATGCAGAGCCGGGGGACGTTGATGTCGTTGACCGTCTTGACCGTCGTGTTCTTGGTGGAAGAGAGCTCATGAACGTCGCTCTCAAGAAACCCCCAGCGTTCGGCGCAGGCGGCTTCGCACGCATAGCATCCGATGCAGAGAGTCGTGTCGATCAGTATTCCGTAAGTCATGGTTCCTGCCTTTGTCAAAGTTGGTGATCACGCATGCAAATACCGGGCCAGATCATCGTGCCTCTTTGGCTGGAGTGAGAAATTCTTTTTGAAAGTCCTTCCAGGTGCCGGTATCGGCCTGCTCCAGCACGCCGCTCACGGGAACTCCACCGTCGAGCATCGTGGGGCCGTTTGTGGCGAATGCGGGCTGCAGCATGTGCACTTGCATGAAATCGCGGAGTCGCGAAATCTCCCTGCGAAGCCACTGCGTTGCCTCCTCCGCGAAAGCAAGTCCCTTGATCTGACTCCCGAGGTCTTCCGGTTCAACGATGGCGACCCATCCCGATGCATACGGCTCAGATTTGAGAAGCTCCGGCGCCTGACGCAGTTTCTCGTTGACTTCGACGATCTTGCCGCTCACGGGGGAAACGAAGGAAAGGCTCCGGCCGCCTTTTCCGAGCACGATCAGCGGCTCTCCCTGGTTGACGGAGGTTCCGGCGGGTGTGATCGCCACGCTGTCGATTCCGCCGACGACCTTCTGAACGAAGTCGTCGATTCCGATTTTTACCATTCCGGAATTCAGGAGCTTGAGCCACGCGTGTCTTGGGCTGAAGAAATAGCCCATCGGAATGGTGAACTGTTCCGGTGCGGGGACCGGTGCCACCGCTTTGCGTTTGGACCGCTCAACGGCCCAGTCGATTGCGATGAAGAGCAGAAAAGTTGCGATGACAAAGAGGGCGACCATGGTAGTATCTCCTCAACTGAATTTCCTGGAATCTCAATGCCCGCATGTACGATGGTCCGCGGGCTTCGTGTACGGGGGTGCAACTTGCATTCCAGAAAAGAGGGGGACGAAGAAGGGGGAGTCTCGGCGGTGCAACTCGTTGAGACGAAACGTCGTACGGCAGATTCGCGGGAAAGAGAAAATCGGAGGGCTAGCGACCGCTGTTGAATTTCACAGCAGCCCGGACGAGCTTCAAGACGGGAAAATGACTGATAATTCGGCGCGACGCGGGTTTAAACGATGCAGAAAATTTCGACAGAGATTGCCGAAAGATTCAACAGAACAGAGGGAGGGGGGTCGTGTATTTCTCAGCGATGAAAAGAACCGAGCCGCGAGGAGCTGGTTCTAACGCAACAGGACCATCTTCCGGCTGTCGACAAATGGGCCTGCCGTGATGCGATAGAAATAAATTCCCGACCCGAATCGAGTTGCGTCAAAAGTCACTGCGTGAATACCTGCGTCCACTTTTCCGGTGACCAGCGTCGCGACCTCGCGGCCAAGAAGATCGTACACCCTCAGAGTCACCTCACTCGAAACTGGCAACTCGTAACTGATAACTGTTGAAGGATTAAACGGATTGGGATAGTTCTGACGCAGGTCGAACGTCTCAGGCAATCCGCTCTGCACAAGAACGGACGCCGCCGCTGTCCACGCCGCGGTGTACTCGTCCCAAACATAAGAATGGGTGATCTCGGTATACTCCCACAGGCTTACCCCCGGGTACTTGTACGTCGATTGCGACAAAGAGCAGAATGATGCGATATCTCCCTGCGCGACGTCGTTGCTGTAACCGAAATATTCCGCCTGCCCGATAGGCATGATCGGCTTGGCCGCCGCGCTGTCGCCTCCGCTCACCCACATCGGAGTGTACGTCGCAAAGTCGCTGCTCATCCGGGTGAGTTCAGTAGAAGGCGTCGTCGGCCGGGCAGCCCAATACGTCTGAGGCATGTTGACCGTCGAGCCGTCGAGAAACTGGACCCAGGGAAACGTGGAGTGTGACGCGACCCGGGCCCATGAGGCGAGCGCCACGATCGTCGCCGGGTAGTGAGCCCGGATACTGTCGACATACGCCCGGGCGGTAGCCACGCGGGTCGCGAGCGTATCGAACTCGATCTCAGCATCGATCGCGAGGCCGTCGAGCCCCTTCACGCTGAGCATCATGTTCGCAACCTGTGATTCCGAGAATCCATCCCCCCAGTGTGGTATGCCGTAGATATACTGGTAGCCGATGACCTTGATTCCGTTTTGATGGAATGTGCTGATGACGCTGTCCATTCCGCCGTAACCGACGGCCCAGTTGTAGAGCGAATGCCCGCTGCTGTTGTAGTAGCTGTCGCTGTCTGCCATCTTGATGATGACCCACCCCACGCCGACGGACTTCAGTTGATCGATGACGGCGCTAAGATTTCCGCCGTTTGCCGTCCACAGCTCCCAGATCCAGATCCCTTTTGCCTGAATCGAAAGCGAATCCTGCGCGCGAAGAAGTCCCGTCGATGACAGGATCAAGGCGAGGATCCAGCGTCTCATCCTGTTCTTATGGGTCCATAATCGATTCATTAGCCGACCTCGAAGGATGAAAGAATGGAGTTGAACTGTTGAACGACGGGCTCGCGGGGATCGCTGAGAATATCAGCCATCCGTGACCGAAGAGCTTCGGTCGTGATTCGTTTTCCCTCGACATCGTCGCCCGGCTTTCCGAGCATGAAGTCGGTCGTGAGTGAGACCACGTAGTACTGCCCGTTCCGAAGGGCCGAGCAGTTGACGACTCCTTCCCACATTCCCATCCCTGCGTAGACCGCCCAGTATTCCCGCGTGAAAGGGATCCCGTTGACCGACATTGTGTCGACGCGTACGATGTTCTTGAGAATCGCGCCCGCTCTGGGGTTGTCCAGATACATTTTTCCGCCGTACGAGCCGGGTAAATCGATCGTACGCCGTGAGGCCACAAAAATTCCCGCCGCAGCGCGTCTGATCATTCCCCCCGTACTTTCGAGGGTGATGCCGTATCCGCCGTCCGTACGCTTTGTCTCCAGTCCGGCCCGGACGAACGAAATCCCCAAAGTGTGGTCGGAGACCAGACTGTCTGACAGTAAAGTCCGCAAAGTGGGATCGGATTGGGACTGCGCGCCGAAATAAGCTGCGAAGATGAGTGAGAGAGCGGTTAAGATTCTGGACTGACACGGCATAGCTGTTTCCTCCGGGTCTTGATTGGAACTTTGACTCGGGCAAATTGGCGAACTTCTGGAACGATGTCAACTGGGAAGAACTATTTTAACGGAAAGGATGTGACTGTGCGCAAAAATTACACATCCGGGAGGAGGGCTTTACTGAAGATCTCGGTGTTTGAGAAGCCGGGGCTGGATTTGGAAGCAGAGCGTGGATTTCTCGAATCCCGATGAAGTGCTCTCGAAGATTTGCAGAAGACGGATCCAGACCTTCTTTGACATTCGCCTCCCGGAGCTCCTGCTGTTCCCTATCCACTCAAATAGTCCTTCCGACCTGAAGCGAGCAAGTCGGTCGGAATCATTCCTGCGGAATTCCACTCGCCTCTCGATCCATCGAACGCCGTTTGCAAGTACGAAAAATCGTATGTGTGAACAATCTCTCGCAGAACCTGAGCGCTTCGCCGGACGAAGGAAAAGAGGAGGGATGTCACCTGGTTCCGACAACTTGGTCCTGCGATCCGACCCCCGACGCGGCGCACGGGGCTTCCCATATGTGAAAGTTCCCTCCCCCGAATTCCCGAATTCAGGAATTGCCTCGGTTTGCCGGTCCATCTTGCCTTCATTTTCATCCAAATTCGTCTGGTCTCCTTCGGCGTGACCTAAGGCAAATCTGGCATGATCGGTGCACCATCTGGCATATACTTTTTCCACACACGGGAATTGCGCGCCGGTCTCTCGGAACACGGGGCCGCTCAAGATGTCCCGCGTGTTGGTCGTTTTCCTTGCCCCAAACATGAAGGAGGCATTGATGGAACAGTATTGGAACGTATTGAAGGGGAGGGTTTGCCGGAAGTGTGCAGATGGGGATGGGAAAGGCGGCTGTCGTCTTCCGGAGGGGGACTCATGCGCGCTCCGCGTGTTCCTTCCGGAAATTGTGGGCGTCGTGACACAAGCCCGTCTTGGTTCATTTGAGGCATACGTTGAACTTCTTCGCAAAACCATCTGCCCCCGATGCAAGCATCAGAGGCCGGATGGAGCGTGCATCAAACGCACGACCCTGCAGTGCGCGCTGGACCGATACTACCCGCTGATCATCGAGGTCATCGAATCGGTCAAGGAATTGCGTGAGCAGGCGAAGCCCTCAATTGTCAATCACATCCTTCCCGAAACAAGGGGGATGTTCTGGCTTCGCAGGAACTGATTGATGACACAGGAGAATCATGCCACGAATGCGTGAAGTCGGAGCAGTGAAGAGTGTCTGACTCAATTCCACAAAATGATCCTCAGGAACTTCTCGCGTCTCTGCGGTGCGAGCACGAAGCAGGGTTGAAGTACGTACGGCGGCTGGAATCCGCGGCCAGCGCGATAAGCCACGATGCTTTTTCTGCCGGGGCGTTCGAGGAAATTGCGCGCACCGTCCGCTGGATAAACACGTCCGTGGCAGACCATCTCAAGAAAGAGGAAAATTCCTTGTTCTCACTCTTGGACCTCCAAAGCGGAGGACTGGCGGATGAGATTCGAACCGAACATGCAGAGCTTCGGATTGCTTTCGCGCAGCTTATTATTTCGATTCAGGACATGGAACGTGGAAACCTTCGCGCATGGTGCATTCAGGATGTCGTCCAGGCATCGGAGCACGTCGCACAGCTCCTGGAGCGTCATATCGCGAAAGAGGAGAGAATCTTGAAAGGGCTTGCGCAGAGAATCGAATCGCATATTGGCGAGTTCATCGGAGAATGAGGGATCCGGTAAGAACGACTGAAGGAAATTCGGATATGATAAAGGACTCGAGAGCGTGTGCTTCCTCGCCGCTGCTCGAGGATGCATCCTGCTGTTCTCCCCACTTATAGGAGAGTTCACACGATTCAATGAAAAGCGAAAACGACCACCACCCCGCAGGCCACACATTCCACATCCCGGTCATGGGGACCGGCCACTCCGTCGATACCCCGATTCGCGTTGCCCACCTGGGGATTTCTTCCGTTATCTCCCTGGTTGATGACATTCTTCTTGAGAAGATCCGGGAGCACTACAGCCGTAAGTTCGAGCTCCCGTACGAGAGAATTGCGAAAAGTGAGACGGACGGCAGGGCGCGCAGGGTTACTGCCTACCTCGACACGGTGCAGGAGATCGTCAGGACAAAATTCGAGGAGCTGAAGAAAAAATCGTGTCTCGAGGAAAACGAGAAGAAGAAATATTTCGAACTCCTGCCGGAAGGGAGCGTACTCAAGAAAGGGTATCTGAAACTCGCAGGCATGAGAAAAGGCCCCGGGAGAGAATTGGCGGAGAAATCGCTCACGGACCGGATCAAACCCGGCTCCATCGATGTAAACATCATGGTGAAACTCGATCGGCTGAATTACGGTGCGGGCGGCGCTCCTTTGAGCGATGTATTCAGCGACGCGAAAGCGGCTCTCCGGGGATATGCTTTAAGCGGACTCGATTCAGCGATCGTGTTCTCCGCGGGCATTAACCAGGGGCTTTTTAATTACATGACCGCGTTTCGCGATTTCTACAGGAATGAGGTCGGCAGGATCAAGAAGAGGATCATTTTGAAGGTGAGCGATTTCAGGTCGGCGCTTATCCAGGGGAAGGTACTTGCGAAGAAAGGGTTGGAAGTGTTCGAATTCCGGATCGAATCCGGATTAAACTGCGGCGGTCATGCGTTTGCTTCGAACGGATACCTCCTTCCGTCGATTCTCATAGAGTTCAAGGAGAAACGCGACCAGCTTCAGGGGGAATTTCAGCCGCTAATCGCGCGATTCTATGAAACGATGGGATGGAAGTACCACGAGAGTGGTGAAGCACCACGGGCCCGCGTCACTGTTCAAGGAGGGATTGGTACTCACGGTGAGGCCAGAAGGCTGCTGGAAGATTTCGGCATGGACATGACCGGCTGGGCGAGCCCCTTCCTGCTCGTGCCGGAAGCGACCTGTGTCGACGATACCACGCGCGAATTGCTTCGTCAGGCGACCGAGAATGATTTGTATCTCAGCGATGTCTCCCCGCTCGGGATTCCATTTAACAACGTTTTCCGTGTGAATTCCGATGTCTCGAAGCGGGCAAAAGTTGCTGAAGGCAAACCGGGCTCTGCGTGCCCGAAAGGGTTTCTTGTCTCCAACACCGAGTTCACCCAAACGCCGATCTGCCTCGCCTCCAGCGAATACCAAGAGCAGAAGATAAAGGAGATCAATGGGCTCGGGCTTGCGGAAGAGGAGAGAAGGAGACGTGTCGACGAGGTTGTCGAAAAGGCATGCATCTGCGACCATCTCGGCAACGGTGCTCTCATCGCGCTGGGAATCGCAATGGAAAAGAACGCTCCGCAGGCGATTTGTCCGGGGCCGAACATCGCCTGGTTCAATCGGCTCTACACATTAAAAGAGATGGTAGACCATATTTACGGACGGGGCCCGTCGCTCGTTCCTGCCGAACGTCCGCACATGTTTGCAAAAGAAGTTGTCATGTACGTCGACTACTTCGAAAAGCTTGTTGCAAGGTCGAACGGATCCCAGAAAGATTTCAAAACATTGAAGGAATTCAGGGACAATCTTGAAGAGGGGATGAAGTACTGTCTTGAAATTGGATCGGCCGAAGCGTATGAGGATGAGAATCTCTCTTCGATTGCGCCTTGTGTGATGGAGCAACGGGAGCGGCTCAGCTCAATTTACAGGAACGTCGAGGAGAAGATGATTTCCGCGACACTCGCGGAAGCACCCGCCGCCCGGCTGTAAGTTTTGCAGCCGGCGCACCCACCCCGCACGATCGCTGCCTACGGCCGAAGTTTCCGGATTCATCCCCATCTCGACATTCCAGACTCCGTCAACTTGAAGATTGGGCCCGCCTGCCTTTCACGGCTCGCCGTGAGGCTGCCGTTATTTCCTGCCGACAACTTTCCTGAGTTTCTCGAAGGCATCCTGGACGACGCGAGAAACGTCGTCAATATCCTTCTCGATCTGAGGGCCGTATTTGTCCTGAACATGCTTCTTCTCGAGCTCGAGGATGTACAATGCGACCTTTCGACGCTCGTCCGTTGAGAGCCCGTCGATCGCTGATTTTATTTCGTCAACACCCATATGGTTTACTCCGATCTCAACCGGTTCGATGCGCCGTTCATCCCCACACGGCCAGGATAGCCCCCATGGCCATGATTGATACGAGCTGGTATCCGCCGTTGATGAGGAAGTACTTGAACGGCTTTCGTTCGTACGTGACGCTTCCGATGAGGATTGTGGCGACGAAGCCGAGCCAGTTCAGAAATCCCACAGCCAATCCCTGGAGTGCAGTGGTCGCCCCGGCGTATCGTATCGCATGGACGAGGACGAACGCCATGATAAAGCTGCCGAGCAGATCCAGGCCAATCGCCTTCCCCATCCCTTCCTTCATTTGCTGGTCGGAAATTCCGGCCATGGCCATCCAGGGTTTCACGAATAGCGGAGGAGAATACCAAAGAGCGCCGACAGCCATTCTTGCAACGGTTGCGCCGATAATGGCGCCGAATTGGAGATGGATTTCGGGCACAGGCAAGCTCCTTTCTGAATAAGAGTGGACGTAAACGAACGTGATGATCAATGTCGATCGGGGAAATATAGTTGATTTCAAAAGAAAGGCAAAGCACTCCGCGGCAGAAATTGTGTTCGGTCCTGCAGGGAGAGAATTGACCCTGGATGCAGTCAAGAGTCGCGCGCCTGCACCCCATTTGACACAGTCTCCGTTTAGCTGGGCGATGAGGTGAACGCTCAGTTTCCGGTGGAAAAAGCACGAGGCCGACGAACAACGCCTTTCATGTGGCGCTTCGTGTGCGTTCGAAATGTGGGAAATAGGAGTCGATTGCATTTGTCACAATTGGAATTGGTCCTCGCGAGAAGCCATCTCAATAACCCGAACTCGTCACCCTGATCGTCGCGCCGGAGACCTGCCGGCCGGTTGGTTATCCAAGAGGTGCCCGCCCGCCGGACAGGCAAGGACAGGGGCCCTCTGGCTGAGTTTCAAGGTCTG